>JACQXX010000080.1 GCA_016208495.1 Acidobacteriota bacterium
CCGAACCCCGAACCCCGAACCCTTAAACCCTGGTTTAACCTATGTCAACTCACGTTCAAATTGCTCCTTCGCTGTTACTTGATGAATCACACCGCCGTGAACTCTGGCAGCACGTCGTGAACCAGATTGAAACCTATGTCAGTCAGGTGGGTGAATTCCGGGTGGCACCGCCGCTCGATCCAACGGCAATCCGAAAACTGCTGACACCGCTTCAATTCGATCAGCCAATGGATGCCATTCAGGCAATTGACTTTATCGCTGATGGGTTGCGGCGGTATCAGGTCCACAACCCACATCCACGGTATTTCGGCCTGTATAATCCTTCGCCCACTACGATGAGCATTTATGCCGATGCGCTGGTGGCGGCCTTTAACCCGCAACTCGCCGCCTGGAGCCATAGCCCACTGGCAATAGAAGTCGAAAACCACCTGATTCGGACCTTTGCCGATAAGTTTGGGTATGATCCACAGACCGCTGACGGAACATTTACCTCCGGTGGTGCCGAAGCCAACCACACCGGCGTGTTGACGGCTCTGGTCAGGCAGTTTCCGAGTTTTGCCACCGGAGGCGTGCGATCCCTCCCAGCCCAACCCGTGATGTATCTTTCAGCCCAGGCGCATCATTCGTTCCAGAAAGCCGTCAGGTTGTGTGGGTTAGGGTCAAATGCAGTGCGTGAAATCCCGGTCAATGATCAGTTGCAACTGGATGTGACCGTTCTGCGAGAACAAATCAAAGCCGACCGGCTGGCAGGATTTATACCATTTTTGGTGGTAGGAACGGCTGGAACCACCAGCGGCGGCATCATTGATCCGCTTGCTGAACTGGCCGAAATTTGCCGTCAAGAGAAGCTGTATTTTCACGTTGATGCCGCCTGGGGCGGGGCCGCCGTCTTTTTGGACGAACTCAAGCCCGTTCTGACCGGCATTGCCCGGGCTGACTCAATCACGTTTGACGCCCACAAATGGTTTTCGGTCCCAATGGCGGCTGGAATTTACCTGACCCGGCATCCGGGGTTGTTGACGGAAACCTTTGCCACGGCCAATAACTACATGCCGATTGATGCGCACGGCCTGGAAGTGATTGATCCCTATGCCCATTCCATGCAGTGGTCGCGGCGCTTTATTGGCCTCAAAGTCTTTTTGTCATTGCTGGTTGCCGGATGGGAAGGCTACACAGTAGCCATTCGCCACCAGATTGAGATGGGGCAGTTTCTGAGAAACCTGCTTTCCCAAACCAGATGGACGGTTCTGAACCAAACTCCGCTTCCAGTGGTGTGTTTTATTGATGGAGCGCATCCCGAAGGTGCAACCAGAGCCTATCTGGACAAGATTGCCAGTCGGGTGCTGGCATCGGGGCAGGCATGGATTTCAACCACGACGATTGCCCCCCAAACACCGGTTTTGCGAGCCTGCATCACCAATTTCCGAACTCAACCGGAAGATATTCAGATACTGATCGAAGCGCTGGAAGCCGCTCTTTAATCCTGAAGACTGTGGTTCGTTTGGATTGGGAATCCAGAGAGGGAGAAGCCATGGAATTCACTCAAATGTTCATCCCAAATCCGTGTTCCTGAAACAAAAAAAGGTAGTGTAATTGTGAATTACACTACCGAGAGAAGGTTGAGACTGAGAAGATCCAACTACCGAGAATAGCTAAAGGCATACGGAGCTGAGGTTTGCCCCGCCACGGTGACCGTAATTTCGTTCATTCCATTTCTGAGATTCAGCTTTTTCGCCGAACCAGTCAGCGTAATGGTTTGATTGTTGAGTTGCGACATTCGGCTGGACATATCGCTACCGTTAATACGCACCTGAGCGGTTGCCGATCCAAATCCAGTACCTTCGATGGTCAGCATCGGTTTGGTGAAAGACACCTTGTTGACTGTAACTTTTGTGGATGGGTCCCCTCCGCCCTGGGAGTGAGGCACCGCCACACCTTTCACAACGCGGATGGCATTGTGGTTCTTATCGAGAATAAACAAGTTTCCGTGGGTATCAATTTCGAGTGAGGTGACTAACCCAAAACTGGCCTGGAGGGCTGGTCCACCATCCCCCCGGGGGCCAGCTTTTCCAGTACCGACGATTGGAGTAATGTTTTGTCCAGTCTTATCCATCTTAAAAACTCTGTTCCCAACTCCAACAAAGATCGTGTCAGCACCGTCAATCGCCAGCCCCGTGAATCCCACGCAACCCTCATCGCTCGAATCGATCGGGTTGTCGCCAAGACCAAAGGCCGGATTTGTTCGCTCGACAAATACTGTCATCTGACCGGTTTGGGGATTAATTTTAAATATCCGATTGGCACACGGCGAATCGTCATCCGCAGTCGCAAAAATATTGCCCTTAGAATCGAGAGCCAGATAATGAAACAACTCGATCTTCCCCTCGGGTATTCCCAAATTGGCAAGCGTCTTGATTTGATTCGAGGCAAGGTCAATCACCTGCACCATGCACAGATTGGCAATAAACACTTTTCCATCTCTGACTTTGATGGAATCACCACCAAAAATCGCTCTTTCAGTTGCTGGGCCCGGACTTGGGTCAACCGTATACCCGGCATTGCCAGCCACCGTGGTGAGAATCCCCGTTTGGGCATTTACTTTGCGAATCAAACCGTTATACGAATCAGAAAAGTACACATTTCCATCCACATCGCTTTCAATTCCAAGTGCGCCGATGGGCACACTTAAGGCGGGTACATCCTGGCCAATAAATCGTTTGACGTCACCATTTCCAGCGATTGGTTTGATGATGCTGGTTTGACTGTCCACTCCCAAAATCCGTCCATCGGCGCTTATCATCAGGTCACCCGAATCTGTAACATTCAGATCATAGGTATTAAAAAAGGGCGCGCCAATGGCCACCTGATTCTGGCCGGTGAACGGATCCACCTTTTTCGGAACCAGGGTTGTAATGACACCCGTTTGGCCATCCACTTTTCGAATTCCAAAAAAGGTATCCGCAATGAAAATATTGTCTTCGCCATCTAATGTAATGGAGACTGGGAACACATAGGCGTCCACGGCTGGTCCACCTTCGCCGTTGTTTTCGGGGAACTCATTGAAGAAAATTTCTTTTCCGTTTCCGGCAACCGTGGTAATTATTCCAGTCTGGTTGTCAACTCTACGAACCCGGCGATTCCACAATTCACTAATAAACAGGTTTTGATTTGAATCAAACGCCAGGCTGTAGGGTGCAACGCTCGCCTGAGTGGCTGGTCCCCCGTCACCCAGGTTGGAAGCCTGATTCCCCTCACGGCCTGCAATCCTGGAAATAATCCCGGTTCTGGCATCCACTCGCCGAACTGCTGAAAGACCGGCAATCAAGACATTTCCAGATGGGTCAACCAATAAATCCTGAATTTCCAATTGGGCTTTCAGGGCTGGACCATCATCCCCTTTATTGCCACGAATTCCTGTCCCGGCAATAGTCTGGATAATTCCGGTTTTGGCATCAACGCGACGAACCCGGGTCTGATCCGCAAGGTACAAATTATCCTGGTCATCAATCCCCAGACCAAAAACTTCTCCGCCAGCCGATGTTGCCTTTCCTCCATCACCGCTAAAGGTGCGGTTCCCATTCAGGGCAATCGTGGTGATGATATTGGTTTGGGCGTCAATACGCCTGACCCGACTGTTCAAATGATCGGCAACAATCAAACTTCCAGTACTGTCAACGACAGCCCGGATTGCACCAACTCCAGTACTGATGGCTGGAACATTATCTTGAGTGGATTGATACCCCCCATTTCCGGCCACGGTATTGATCACACCTGTTTGGGCATCAATCCGACGGATGCGGGCAGTATTAAAAACTGGTTCAACAATAAAGAGGTTTCCTTTGCTATCTAAAGTCAGTCCTCCTGGGTAAACAATCGCGTTGGCGGCTAACTGACCATCACCCAGATAGGGGATTCCTCCCGCCACAGTGGTAATTTCACCATCCCTCAATTCCGACAGGGGTTGAGGAAGTACCGTCAATCGGCGTTGGGCTAACCCGCCTCTGGTTTGAACCGACACCGTCAATCCACCTGGGAGCGAAACCTTTGGCATCCGAAATCGGATTTGGGTCGCGCTGTCAACGGTTGTATTGCGGATGACCTGATCACCAACCACAACCAGAGATTCCGGCGCAAAGTTCTTGCCGGTAATAATAATTTCCTCCTGGCTATCCATTCGAACGGTTTCAGCACTCAAACTGGAAATTTCAGGGGCGCCAAACGTGACCTGCTTCAAGGCGGCTTCAGGGTCGGTTGCCGGAGCATCCAAAACATAGGTTTTTGCCCCGTCTACCGTGACACTGGTCGGCTGATGAAAAGTGCCGGCTTGCGCCAATTCAACAACTTCCAACTGGTTTGCCTGCACCGGCGTGATGATATAGGCGCCGGTATCGTCCACCACAGTCAGGTTCTGCCCGAACCCAAAACTAACTGAAGCTGGCTGGTCAAACCGAAACCTGTCATTTTGGGCCGGTGATGAGTTCAATGCCTGGCGATTGTGCGGCGCCACGCCAACCGTGGACACCTGACACGTCAGGCGGCCAGTATCGGTTCGGGACAGGCTCAGGAATCGCACCCGGCCATTGTCCTGATCGGCCACGGCCAATACTTGCCCGGAACGGTCAAGTGACAGACCAGCCGGGCGGGAGAATCTGGCTTCGCGGCCTATCCCGTCGGAGGTGCCTTTTTCACCTGGATTTCCAGCCAGCAACTGCAGGCGGTGTTGTTTAAAATCAGCATAATAAATGGCGTGGTTGTCACTGTCTGAAATGAAAAGATTTCCACCCAGATCCGTTGCCGTTCCACGTGGTCCATTTAATTTAACTGCCTCAAACCTGGCCTCCAGATTTTCGTCAAACGCTGATTTTCCGGGAGCACCGTTCCCCAGGATTGTTTCCACCTGATTATTGTATCCAATCCGGCGGATACTATGGTTGAGGGTATCTGCAATGTAGACTCCCCCTTTCGCTCGATTATCAATTCCAATGGCTGTGGGTCCAGCAAAAAGTGACTGGTCAGACGTCCCGTTTCGAAACCCTCGGATTCCCTTAGTACCGGCAAAGACTTTGGCCGAGGCGCTTAATGCCTGACTGGCCTTCATAATCACATTCTGCTGAGGGTTGCTTAGATAGAGTTGTCCGTTCAAATCGGTTTTGACATCACCAGGGACATTTTCTCCCTTGCCTTGATCAATGCGTGCCACGACCACAAAGACTGATGCCGTCATACTGCCATCCACGGCGGTAATGGTTGCAAATCCGCGCTCCAGACCCTGGACCTCACCCGTCAGGCTATCAACTTGAGCAATCTCGGGACTGCCTGAGACCCAACGCACGCCTGAAAGGGGGGATCCCTGGCCATCAATTGCTGTCAGCCGAATTTTGTTTCCTTCATTCACCACTGGATTTCGCTGTTTGATCTTAATTGAAGCAGTATCAGCCTGAGTGCTTCTCATTAGGATTTGGGATGACGGAAGGATCGCGGAGACAAATAATAAAATACCCAAACAACTGATCAGTCTATACTTTAGAGGGTTTTTCATAACACACGTTCCCTGAATTTATTCGAAGAGATAAAGATTGAAACTCAATACTGAGGTTGATTGGCGAACCATTGGAGAAGATGTTCAGAATCAAAGCCCTACGGCACGCAAGCTGGCTTGAGATTCAGGTTGGTAGCCCTGATTTGAACATTCCACTCAAAATTGAAAGAAAACAATGGATCTCAGTGTTGAGATTGACTAGCTTCTATTCTCAAACGCGGGCCACAAGGCTGAAAATTGTCATTCAATACAAATTTTTCATTTCGATGAGAAAATACCAGGTTGTAGTCAGTAGTCAGTAGTCAGTAGTCAGTAGTCCACTAAGTTCATTTGATTGAATTACTTGACCATTTTCTAATACGAGTGCTTCATTCAAAAGAGTATCATCAGATATGTCACACAACTTTGAAGATCAGACCTACGCCAAACAACATCGCGGAAATGAAGCTGCCTACAAATCCTATTTCGCCGGAATGGACGCTTCGGTGCAGCAGAAAATTGCGCTCACCACGGCGCATTTTCCAACCCATGGGCGCATCGTGGATATGGGAAGTGGTTCTGGACGTGGCACATACGACCTGGCCCGGTTGTATCCTGGACTGGAATTGATCGGGGTTGACATCAACCCGGTGTCAGTTGAACTGGCGGCGGAAACCTACCAGTTGCCAAATTTAACGTTTCAGGCCGGCGATATTTCACATCAACTGTTTCCTGAAAATTCGGTTGATGGAATTTTGAATTCTTCGGTGTTCCATCATGTGACCAGTTTCAATGGCTTTGACCTGAATCGAATATTTGAAACCCTCGACAACCAGATTGCCCAGCTCAAACCCGGAGGCGTGTTGATCATCCGGGATTTTGTTGTCCCCGACGGCCCGGAAATGGTGTGGCTGGATGTGCCGGTCACGGATGGCACCACAGACGGTCCGATTGCTTCGCTTTCAACGGCAGCCCTTTTTGAACGCTTTGCTGCCGGGTTTCGCAGCAGTCAGAATCCAGATGGCCCTGTACCCTTTCAACACCTTGGAACAATTGACGATACCTGGGTTCGGTTTGAATTGAAGCTCCGCGCGGCAGCCGAATTTGTTCTCCGCAAAGACTACCGGACGGACTGGGATGCCGAATTGCTTGAGGAATACACCTACCTGTCACAATCCGGGTTTGAAACCGCGTTTCGTGAACGTGGCATGCGGATTGTGGCGTCGTTTCCGATTTTCAACCCCTGGATTTTGACCAACCGGTATCAGGGAAAATTCAGGCTCTTTGACACGGCTGGAAATCCATTGCCGTTCCCGCCGACCAACTATTTGATTGTGGGAGAAAAACTGCCGGCAGGCTCGGGGGTTTTCCTGACCGAAGCCCAATGCAAGCTCTTGGATCACCCGCAGTTTCTGCAGTTTCACCAGTATCAACATGTAGAAACCGGGAAAATTCACGAACTGGTCGAACGTCCCAACCAGACCATTGATCTCATTCCCTGGTTTGAAGCCAACGGACGGTTGCTGGTCGTGGCGAAGAAAGATTTTCCACGTCCGATCACCAATGCCTGTGCCGACCATCCAAATTTGACGGGGGCCACGCGCTCCGGCTATATCACAGAGCCACTCTCGATCCTGGCCGAAGCCTCTGAAAACATTGATTTTGTGATTGAAACGGCACTTGATGAACGTGCCGGGATTTCGGCGAATGAAATCATCGGAATCAGTCCATCGTTTACCTACTACACTTCCCCCGGAGGCATCAACGAACGAGTTTTCGCCCGGCTCGTCCAGATTTCTCCACGACCAGTTCAGACACCGTTTGCGGATTTATCGAATTACACTCCATTTTCCAATTCCGGGAGCGTTCGCGAACTCGACGCCGGGCAGGTTTTACGGGCCTGCCACGTGAGCGGAATGTTTGATGCTCGATTGGAAATCAACATTTACTGGCTCTTGTTGCGGCTGAACCTGTCGGTTGGTCCGTGGATTGGCGCGGCTTTGACCCCAGGTGATCAACCCGTGACGCTTTCCGGCTCGGAAAATGCACTCGGCCCGCTTCCAAATGCCGCCTTTCAATCGCTGACAACCACGGAACCGGCTGATTTTCTTTCAATTCGAAGCAGTCTTTTTTCAGAGCTGGATGCAGTCAATTCGACATTGAAAACCGTGGAATTTGAATATGTGACACCGTGCCGCTACAGTCACAACACAGTGGTGATTGCGCCATTCGTCAAAACCACCGCCGGAGTATTTCTGGCAGTTCAGCACCGGGATCTCCCCGCCGCACAATGTTTTACCGGGAATTCAATGCTGGTAGTGGCACCCGGCTGGCGGGTTCCATTTGAAATCACAACCCAGTGGGAACTCCCGACTTTTATCAAAGCCAATTTGAAACGTGAATTTGGCGTGACCGCCAGAATGATTCAGGAGCTTGGCGGGCCGTACTTTCCAACCCCAGGCGCCACGCCAGAAATTGTGTATCCATTTGCAGTGGAGGTTACGGCCCAATCGCTAGAAGAAAGTTCATTGCATCTGGTCGGAATCAATGAATTCGTGAGCCAGCTTGAATCAATCGAAGATGCCCATTTGCTGATTGTTGGGTTGCGACTGGCGCACGCGTTGGGGGTTTTGCAGGCTGCTTCAAATCTCCATAAATCCAACTCGGTAGTGTTCTGATTCTGTTGAAAAGGTCTTTTCCAATGTGTCAGTACTGACTGCAATTTGCTTGCTTTCGGCTTTTTTTGACCTATGATGACTATGGGTTTTACTGTTTTACAATTCAACTATCAAACTGCATGACGTTTGAAAGGAAAGACACAGGGGGCACTATGTCATTAAGCAAGATCAGCCGCAAAAGACAGGTGGTGATTCCTGAAGAGATTTGCCGGGCAATCGGCGCGCATATTGGCGATTTTGTAGAATTTGTACAGAGAGAAAACGAGGTACTTCTCAAGGTCAAAAGGGTAGTGGACGCTGACCTTGTTCCTTGGGGTAAGCCAGGCGGTCTGCCTCCTGCTCTGTCCTATGAGGAACGAATGAGAATGCTCAAAGAGCTAGAAGGTGATGCCGAAGATGACACCTATGATATTCCGATTGAAGAAATCAGGGCGTCACGCACCAGAAAGGAATTGCAAGTATCTCTTGACGATTAACTTATGCCCTATCTTCTTGATACCAACCACTGTTCATATTTGATGAATGGTCTGTACAAAAAGGAAAGCCGCCGCAAACCGGAAGAAATCAAAACCATTGAGGCGTTCAACAAAATTACCACAGACGGGGTGTATATGTCCGAAGCATCCATAGGGGAAATTTCCTATGGTGCTGAAATCTCGGCTCATTCGGCCAACATTTACCAAAGGCTCGCCAAGCTGAAAAATATCATTCTGGCTGCTCCGGTGGATGTTCAATGTTGGGAGTTGTTCGGAAAAACCAAAGGTGAATTGAAGCGCAATGGCAAAAAGATTCAAGATATAGATTTGCTCATTGCGTGCGTGGCGCATCGGCACGGTTGCATTTTCGTCACGAATGATGGCGCGTTCAAAAACCTGCCTGCCAGTTTTCAAGTCGAAAATTGGTCAAGCTAAATCTAAATCCCCCAATTAATAATGCGAATGAAGGGTTGAAGCAGTTTTGGTTCTTAACCTACGAAGTAGGTGACGGCTCGTAGCCCAGGGCGAGTCTTCGAGCCCTGGGAATTCGGGTCATTCCCCACCGTTTCCCCGCCCGGCCAGCCGCCGCCGTAGGCGGCGGCTGGTCGGGCGGGGTGAGGAGACAACTTGTTCCCAGGGTTGCACCCTGGGCTACGAGCCTTCCACTCGCTTCGCGGGTTCAAATCCGCTCATTTTTTCAACTCTGGGCTGGTTTGGTCAGGCTTTTAACCGGGGTGATCTCTCTCTTTGATCCGCGTCCAGGCCAGTTCGAAAATCTCGTGGATTGGCTGCAGCGGAAGCAATCGTTTGAGCGGCTTCCAGTATGAGTTGGACGCATACGATTTGGCACCGTACAGTTCCAGTTTCCATTGTTCGATTGGTTCGTCAGGTGGTTTGGGCGAAATCCAGACGCCGGGCAGGAAAATGTTGCGTCCGGCGCGTTCGCGTTTGGCTTCGATGACGACTTCTGAGGCAACCAGTTCGCTGGCGGCTTTTTTGTATCTGGCGCTGTTCCAGTTATTCCACAGGCAAATGTTACGGGTTGATGGCTCAATCAACGCCAGCGTTTGCAGGCACAGCGTTGCAGCGTCGAGGCTAAACCTATAGACTTCAGCTATTTCTGAAACAACGTGCGGAGTGGAATACAGCGGATTGCATTCGTATTGACCCGCCGGAACTGGTGTCTGTTCAATCCGGGCAACCAGATCACGGCAGCCCTGGGTGAACGGGAACAGATATTCCAGGCGAGGCGACATTTTCACCATCGCGGCGATTTCTTCGAGCCGCTCAAAATTTGGGATGCGTCCTGTCCGGACAAACACCTCGACTTCGGCTGATTTGTCATCCTGTTTTCTCAACAACGCAACACAGTCACCAGCATCACGTCCCAGATGTTGTTCATTGGCTGGGGTTTGTGGCCCAACGTAGGGAACATCTCCGAACTGGTCGAAAAACGCGTCTACCTGGGGCTGGAGCGCGCCGTGTGACGCATGGAAATATTTATAGTCGAGTGACAGGAAAAATTTCGGATTTTTGAGCCGTTCCCAAATCAGGTACATCAATGCCGGCAGGTTTGACCGGAGCGGGTCTCCCACTGGCAATGTTACAAACAAATAGGGCAGCAAGATTGACCACGAAGTAACCACTTCGCGCCTGAAAAACTTTGAGTTGTTATATTTTGCCCAGTCACAGCCAACCGGGTAACTATATGTCAGCCAGGTATTTGGGAAAAACAACCGCCATTCCTGATCGTCGCACAGCCATTCCGATTGAGCTGGATTGGCCAGCATGGTCAGGAGTTCGACCGCTTTGATGTCAGTGTAATACTTCTCTTTTGTAATGGTCGCCACTAGCTCCGCCGGGATTTCGATTTGTTTGCCGACATGCCGATTCCAGGAGGCAATCAGGCGATGCACCACCGAATGTGGATCCGTTTCACCAGTTCCGAGCGGCGTCCACAGCGTTTCAATCTCGTCGGGCAATACATCAGACCACACCGGCAACCGGATCGGCACCGGGCACATTTTCTCCAATTCGATCCGTGCGGAATTGACATCAAGTACTTTCATTCCAAGCTGTTCGCGGAGCGTAGCTGGAAAAAATCGTGATTCGTCGTGCCCTTCAAATCCTGGAAATCCCAGCCAGAGCACGGCGGCGGCATTTCGGCTCAAGCCCGTTCCGCGAGACAGCGCATCCGCAATGTGTGGATCCCAGGCAACCGGGCCACGAGTTTTGACCAGATTGATCAGTTTCCGGATATTGTCGCGACCAAGCCAGCCACCATTGCGCCGCGTGTTCAAAACCGAAGTTCCCGGCAACTCTTTAAAGTTTCCATCGGGGGCATATTCAATCGCGGTGTAGGAAATCCCGGAATGTTCAATGTAATACTCATTATAGGTTCTGACGAAATAGCGATTGCCTTCCTGTTCAATCAGCGTGGCGTGATCCAGTTTTTGCCATTCGGCTGCCGTTGCTTCTGGAACCGTGATGCGGCCATAGAGGACACGGATTTTGTCAGGTTCGCCGGCAAAAATGGTATCTGACCAGGCTTCAAGAAACTTCAGACGGGTTTCGCGATACTGGTAATATTCGACTTTTTCTTCAGCGGATTGATAAGCTGTCGCGACCAGAAATCCCACCATCCCCAGGTTTCCAATCAGGTCAATCCAGCCGATCCCGGTTCCGTTATAGCCTTGCGGGAGCTTCGGTTGCAGCACGTCAGCCGATTCCAGGCCCGCCAGATATGCCTGAATCGTCAACAGTTCCTGATTGAGATCGCGGCAAAATCGCCAGGCGTAATTGTGTGGAATGATTTGCTTAAATGCCCGTTCAAAATTATATCGCGGAGGAAACTCAACGGCGGGTGCCGGTTGCGGCGCTGAGACCTTGTGAAAATACGCTGGACCAACCAGCCGGGCCAGCCGGGAAACCGCCCGTGACGCCTCAACCACCAGCCGGTGCATTCCAATTTTCAACCGCTGGTGCATTCCCTGGGGGACAAGTGCTTCAAGTTTGAGCCACGTATGCGGAAAATCTCTGGCAAGTTCGGGAATCTTGTCCACATTGACTTCACCGAGTGGGAGCACGGGGCCGGTCTGAGCTTTCCAGTCATTGAGTTCAGACAGGGCGGTTTGCAAAAACTGATCAGCGGTTTCAACCGAAAACTGGCGCAGAAATTGTGATCCAGCGTCATCGCGAATTTTCAAACAATGCAGCCAGACAAAAGGGAATACTCCAGACATACCTTTGGCGTAGGTCGGACGAAATTCACGCATGGAAATTTCGAACGCCGGAATCTGCCCAACTTCGTCCCAAAAAGCCAGTGTTCCGCGGCTGTAACACACAGGGTGAAATCTATCCGTTCCCGGAATTGGAAGCAGTCCGACAATTGAAAAAGGGTAGGCAAATTTTCCCCTCCACTGCCGACTATCAATCCCTTGAAACTTCCCCCAACGCATTGTTTTCTGGTCATCGGCTTTCACGTGGCGGAGCCGTCCTCCAATCAAACCATCCTTGGTCCCAAGCAACGTTGATTCCAGTCCAGAGGGAACGGGCAACAAATGGGATCCTTCAATATCGAGCAGATAGGTTTTAGCCTGAAATTCGTCAAAAAACTGTGGCAGTGATACTCCTTGCTCTTTCCCCGTTTTTGGGTCAATTTCGCACAGGCCAAACTGGCCATCCTGGTAATGCCTTACCCAAACTCTTGTTCCATCTGAAAAAACTGATCCCGGTCCAAACAAAGAATCAGGATTTGAGTCACCCGCTCGGCTGGCTTTTCTGCCAGTGGTCACCCCCAACCCAGAAATTTCAACTAATGGACCGCGCGGCAATAATTCCCGGCTCGAAATATGGGTTTGAAACCGATCTGCAGGTGTTCCACTCCAATAACCACGTCCGGTGCCTTTGGCACGGTAGAGAACCAGCAACTGATCATCAACAAATGCCAGGTCAACCAGTTCTGCCTTTGCTGGAAGTTGCAACTGATGATCAAGTATTCGACCAGTTGGGCCAACCACTACCGCCTGCGCTCGATCAGTCACAACTGCATAGGGGAAAAAACCGCAAATGGCTGGATTTGGTTTGCCATTCGCTGTCATTTCATCAATCACGACTTCGAGTTCCGGCCAGCCAAATTCATCCCAAATTCCGCCCTGGAATGTTCTGGCCAGCATTTCGGAACCAGTAATCGCCACCAGTTTTTCAACCAGTTCCGGAAAATCCTGAAACAGGTCTTGTGTCACTGAATCTCGTAACCAGCGAAGCGCTTTTTCAAACCGACTCAAGGGCGAAGTCTGCAAAATCTTGATTTGGTTGAGATACCAGGCACGGCGGGCTTTTTCAAATCCGGGTTTGCCCTTCATTGCCTGAGCAAACGAGCTTTGCCGGATGGGATCGTCGAGCGCCTCAACCAGAAACGGAAAAAACCGATCCTCTTCGGCCAGGAGTGGAACATCTCGCCTGGTTGTCACATTCAATCTGAGGTCCTGTGACGGGTCAGCCACCAAGATTCCAGCTTCGAGTGCCGCTTCAATCAAACTGGCAAAACACCACACCTGGTTTGAACCGTCAACGGTTTCAAATGACACGATCACATTTTCTGATTTGAGACGGCTTGCCATTTGTGCCAGTAACCTGAGCAGCGGTTCCGGGACGTCAAGTTCACTGTTCGGGGGAGTCCGACTGACCATTCTTTTAAACCACGGATATGCTCCGGAAATGGGTTTGGCTTCATCTGGAACCTGTTCATCAGGAAGAGTTACTGCCTCCAATGCACCACACGCATCCAGGAGTTCGAGCCATTCGGTATCAAACAGCCGGGGCGGTGGGCTGGTTTCTCCTCCAAGTGGAAATAAATTCAACAGAATCCCGCGAATGCGCGGAGATTGTCTGGCCAGTTTGACCAGTGTCGGCTGGATTTGTTTCCAGAAAGCAGG
The DNA here is from genome assembly GCA_016208495.1 of Acidobacteriota bacterium. Lineage (NCBI taxonomy): Bacteria > Pseudomonadati > Acidobacteriota > Acidobacteriota bacterium. Next base: position 13,610 of record JACQXX010000080.1, read on the forward strand.
TACGGCAATGCGCAAGACGGGTAATTCGAGCAGCGACTCGATCAGCTCGGCTTCTTCCTGGCCGGCATCAAGCCCCGCCGCCCTGGCCAGCGCCCGGAGCGTTTTCGGCATTTCGGGCCAGGGTGTGACTCCGGCCAGGGTTCGGCGGTAACACAGGTCGCGGAAAAAGTCGTAAGCAGCTTTGACATCCGGACTGGCCAGCAGGTCTCTTCCAAAATCAGTCAGGGCTTTCGGCGATAAAACACCGGCTTCCGCAAATTCAAGGTAGGCTTGCCGGCGTTGGGCTTCGTCAACTGTCAGCCCATAGACCCGTTCGGCTTCGCGGGCTTTGTTAAACAATTGCAACGCAAAGGCTGGGTTGCCAGCTTCAAGGAACATCCGTGCGGCTTCTTCATAAAAAGTCAGGAGCAATCGCGGATCAGCCGAAACCAGAGGTCGCGCCAGAACTTCGATTCGATCTTTGGCATTTTTGGGTTTTGCGGAGATGACTTTCCGAAGGGCTTTTAATTCTTTGGCGGTACTCAGAGCCAGTTCGACCTGATCGGGAATACACACCAGCGCCCAGGCGGGAAACCCAAGGGCTCGCTGGGTTTGATAGGCACCCAGCAATGTGATTTCAGTGCGCTCAAATCCGAGCAGCTCCATCTCTCGATCAAGCCCAAATCCCAGTTTTTCGATTGAGAACCGTCTCACACTTTGCTGGCCAAGCGCTGGATGGTGGTACGTTCGAACCGCAACCAGGTCAATGGTTTCAATGCCTGGTTTTTCAACTTTCTGAATGACCATTCCGCCAGCGGCCAGAATGTCATCGGTTGAGAGCGGAGACCAGAGGTACGGGGAACCAGACGAAGCACTATCCAGCTTTGAATGTTCAGTCGCTGGTGGTTCGGGGACCCCCTGTTTGGCGGCTGAAACAATCGTCTGAGCCAGGCGGCAGCCTTCGGAAAAAGCGACTGGGCCGACGGATGTAACCGGAATCAACCGACCTCGGCCATCACACCAGCCCAGATAGCCAGTGGAGGCTGGATTTTCGGGGTATCCTTCGCCAATCCAAAACATCACCTCAACCGACGTTCCGCGATCCCACACCGTTTGGCTGGCAAATCCCTGGCGAATCCGAATTCCAAGCGAGCGACAGCGGGATAAGGCGTGGTTGAGTTGTTCAAACTCAGCATTGGCAAATCCGTGAAACCGAAACGGGTCCGGTTTCACCACATCGGGTTGGATCCAGATTTCGCGAAAAAGCTGCTGGAGGGCTTGTTTTTCGCCGAGTTCAACACACAACTCTCGCCAATCTTGAAGGTTCGGCAGGAGGACCGGATGCGGAATCACCATTTGCTCGGGAAACAACCAGCGGGTTTCACCTTCCAGATCAACCACGCCAAGCCCACGAATGGGGTCAACGGCTTTGAGCAATCCCGCCTGACCACATTCAGTTGTGAATGAAGTCTCCACTGGAACCATCACGGTGTTGGTAAATACCTGATTCCAGGCTGGATCGTCCCAGAGATGGATCACCAGTGATGTCGGAATCGGAAGCGAACGCAACATCCATTGTTCGAGTTGTTCAACGCATTCGGCCTGGTGTTGCTTCAGCCAGCTTGCGACGTTGCGCAGTTGCTCAGTCAACGGCAGGTCTTTTACCTGTTTGGGCAACGATTGCAAAATTTGCCCTTTGGGGTTACGCGCCATCAGTTTCGATCCGTCCAAAGCAAGCCAGTACCCGCCTTCGGCCTCTATCCAGACGGGCTCGGGAAGTGGTTGGGATGACGATTTTGACATGCGATCAGGTTCCTCAGACATGAAAAAAGTCCAGGATACCGCCTTCTGGCGAGAGTTTTTTGTTTTTTCTCGTCTAAAGCCGATACTCTGAACTTTTTTGATTTCGAAAGCGGGATTGCAAAAAAAGAAGGGACAACCCGTGATGTGATTTCACCAAACCAACCTGGTGAACGACTGACGGCTGGCTGGTTCTATTTGGTTTTCAAGGTTTTTTCAATGAACTCTTCAATCTTCTGATCCATTTCATCTTCGAGGTCTTCGATTTTGGCTTCAAGTTCTTCCTCAAGCTGGGCAACTTTATCTTCCATCGTTTCTTCGTCTTCAGTGTCTTCGGCTTCTTGAATCAAGGCATCATATTCAGCTTCGAGGGCCTGGATTTTGGCATCATATTCGGCCTTGATTTTGTAGACTTCAGCTTTTTGCTCAGGCATCAATTTTCGCGTTTGAATCTCTAAAATCCGAATGTCGGCATCCTCTTCGAGAGCTGCGATTTTGTCTTCCTGTTCAACTTCCAGATCAGCAATAGCCTGCTCACGTGCTTCCTCGTCCCGAATTTTTTCGGCTTTCGCGATGCGTTTGTCATAGTCGGCTTCGATCAATTTCACCTTCTTTTCGGTTTCCTGATCAATCCGATCCATTTCCTTTTCCGCTTCTTCATCCGTCATGAGTTTAATGTCCTTGGGAGGTTGGGGTGTGGCCGGCTTGGAGGCTACCGGTTTGGAAGCGACTGGTTTAGAGGCTGTGGGTTTGGAAGCCGCTGGTTTTGGTTTGGGGCCCCCCTTTTGCTTCTTTTGGGCCCAAACCGGGCCTTGATTGGTGGAAAACAACAATCCAATAACCATCAACAACATACCCTGGCCGGCAAATTTCAGGCTCCGGCGACACAACGATTCCATAAAAACTCCTTTTAATTTCGACACACTGAAAAAAAATAAGGTTAAAAGCAACCTGCTTTCTAATAGTTCAGGTTCAGCTTTGCAAGAATTCTGCGGAAAGAAACCAACGGGCAGGCACATAGATGCGAAAATTTGGGCAAAGATGCTCTCAATCGCATTTTTGGGTGTGGTGGCTTGACACTTTGGCGGCAGTATTGTGGAGTGCAGCGGCAGTAATTTTTAATTCAAAAGCGGTGTCAAGCCACCGCACTCCACATACTGAAGGAGGAGCAATGAAAGCGTGGGAAATTCGAGATAATTTTGGACTTGAAAACCTGAAACTGGCCGACCGGCCTGAGCTGCACCCCGGCCCCGGACAGGTACTGGTGCGAGTTCGTGCCGTTTCACTCAACTACCGGGATTTGATGGTTTCCAAAGGCTGGTACAACCCGAAACAAAAACTTCCGTTGGTGCCCTGTTCAGATGGTGCCGGCGAAGTGGTGGCGATTGGCGAAGGCGTCAAAAGCGTCAAGCCCGGTGACCGCGTGATGAGTTGTTTTTTTCAACGTTGGCAAAACGGGGAGTTAACCGATGTGGAGGCACGATCAACGCTTGGTTCTCCGGCAGATGGAATGCTGCGAGAATTTGCAGTTTTGGAAGAATTTGGCGTGATTCCGACCCCTAGCTTTTTGACGGATGTGGAAGCGTCTACCCTGCCCTGTGCCGCGCTGACTGCCTGGCAGGCGCTGGTCACACTCGGAAAAATCAAAGCCGGAGACACGGTGCTGGTTCAGGGAACTGGAGGCGTTTCGATTTTTGCGCTTCAGTTTGCCGTGAAATCAGGCGCCAGAGTGATTGCCACGTCGAGCAGCGATGAAAAATTGCAGCGAGCGATTGAACTGGGCGCTGCGGATGGGATCAACTATAAAACTACTCCGAACTGGGAAAAACGGGTCCGTGAATTAACCAGCGGCATCGGAGTTGATCACGTGGTTGAAGTCGGCGGGGCCGGAACCCTTTCCAAATCAGTGATTGCCGTCCGCCGGAGCGGTACGGTCAGTTTAATTGGCGTGCTTTCCGGACCTGGAGATTTTAACCCGCTTCCGATTTTGATGAATGGCACGCGGGTGCAAGGAATCTTTGTGGGTTCGCGGTCAATGTTTGCGGATATGAATCGGGCGATTGAACTTCACAAGATTCATCCAGTGGTCAGTGATGTGTTCGCCTTTGACCAGTCACCTGATGCCTTCCAGTTGATGGAACGCGGCGGGCATTTCGGGAAAATTTGTATCACCCTCTAATACCAGTCAGTAGTCAGTAGTCAGTAGTTCACTAAGTCTATTTGATTGAATTACTTGACTATTCTAATATAAGGGTTCCACTACAAAACGGTACGGTGTGGAAAACCGCCTGAATCTCAAACAGATTCAGGCGGTTGTATTTTTTCGTGTATTTCGTGTGTTTCGTGGTTCAAAATAGCTTGAAAGTTCCCAGAAGCCACGCCCGACACTTCATCTGGAAAACCGGTAACGCCGTCCATGGAACATAAGCCATCACGCTGGAAACAATTTCTTTTTTCTAACCGGGAACCACAATTCAATCCCTACGTGGTGCCGCGAGTTGACCCGATTGAAGAAGCCGTTGCCCTCAGACGGCAAAAATGGGCTGAGTTTCAGTTGATTGAACCGGTTGTGTTTAACCACCAATCGAAAAAATTTCTGGATGGGGTTGATCCCTACCCTACCCATATTAGGGAGGATGACTTTGCTTTATTCCTTCTCACACTTGGAATAAGCGTTATTGTTGTCATCGTTGCAACATTTCTTTGTGAAAGTGTATTTGTTTTTCTATTTACAAGCTTTCTGGCCTGTTATGTGAGCGAGATAATTGTTGGCCCCAAATATTCTCACCTCAAGGCATTAAATGAAAAAGGAAAAATAACCCTTGGTGAAATTGACCAGGTTAAAATCTTGAGTTTTCCTGTGTTAATGAATCCCAATCATGAATATTGGGTGTGTTTTCATTTCAACATCCCAGACGGTCCCCTCGTCAAATGTGAAACCATGATTCGCACACCGTGTGAAATAAAGCCTGGGAGCGAACTCGTGGTTTTGTATCTTGATGAGGAAAATTATTGGCTGCTTTAAGCCAATGTTTGAACCGAAAGTTCAGCTTCCTGGAGCAAACCCAGGAATGACTTGTCGTCGAGGTCTTCCAGCGTAGTGACTACCAGATCAGCATCAAGTTCCGGGTGGGTTGTCAGCACGCCAATCACCTTCATGCCAGCCCGCCGGGCGGCTTCGATTCCGAGCGGGGCATCTTCCACCACAACACAGCGATGGATTGGGATTTCCAATTTTTCCGCTGCAGCGAGAAAAACGTCTGGAAACGGTTTTCCGTGGGCTACTTCTTCGGCTGAAACGTGCGCATCCAGCAGACTGAAGGGTTCGATCACTTCAAAAGCCACATCAATGTTTGGGCGCGGAGCTGAACTGGCCAGCGCCTGTTTCCAGCCATTGGCTCGAACCCGATGCAACCAGGCTTCGGCGCCCGGAAGCAGGTCCAACCCGTTGGTGCGGACTTTCGAACGGTACGCTTCCTCTTTGACCATGGCCAGCCGGTTCAACTCAGCTTCAGGTAAATCAGGCCCTAAATATTGTTTTAAAAAGAGATCGTTCCGGATTCCCAGATGAGCCAGGAAATCATCATAGGTGTACGTTACGCCCTGACTTGCCAGCATATCGCGCCAGCCTTCAAAATGATAAGTGGCTGAGTCAATTAAGGTTCCATCCAGATCCCACAGGATGGCAATTGGTTCGATGTTATTTTCTGACATTCAATCTCCTTTTAAAAACCAGGGCTCAGGGCTTGGGGCTGAAGATGTCGGGTTGAAGAACTGGTTTTATTTCATCCCTCATCCTTCATCCCTCATCCCTTGGTTTCAGCCCTCAGCCCTGGTTTTCACAATCCGAAGTTTTCTAAACCAGCATCGTTTTAATTCCAAGTTGTTGATATCGCTGAAGAACAGCCTCAGGTGCCGTTGATTCCGTGACCAGATGGGTGAGTTCCGAGAGCGGCGCCACTGCAAAGGTCGCCACGGTTTCCAGTTTTTCAGTGGAGGCCAGCGCCACGACTTCGGCTGAAGCCGCAATCATTGCGCGCTTGACGTAAGATTCTTCCAGGTTCGGGATCGTGATTCCCGCCTCGTGATGGACACAACAGACACCTAAAAAACAAATATCAGCTCGAATTTCGCGAATGGCTTCAACGGTTCCAGCACCGATGGTCACCAGTGATTCTTTCAGCATTCGGCCACCGATGAGAATGACTTCGAGGTGGAGGTGATCGGCCAGGGCCGTGGCATGGGGCGGACTATTGGTGATGACCATTCCGCGCAAATCGGCTGGCAAATGATTGGCAACTTGCAATGTGGTGGTCCCGCCATCGAGAAACACAACCTGACCGGATTTGACCAGACTGGCGGCGGCTTTGGCGATGGCATTTTTGGCCTGGGGTGTCTGGGTCTGCCGTGCCGCGTAGGTTGTGGCGGCAGGTGATTTCAGAAGCGCCCCTCCGTGAACCCGCTGCAGGAGCCCGGCTTCGGCCAAATCCCTCAAATCACGACGGATTGTGTCTTCCGAGACTCCCATCTTCTGGCTCAAGTCAGGCGCATACACTTTCCCGTCTTGCTGGAGGATTTCCAAAATGAGTTGTTTTCGTTCGGCGGTCAGCATGATTTTCCCCCAGAGTCGTTAGTCGGCCAGGGAAGGCGCTGGATTGATGGAAGGTAATTTTGTTCCACTCAATAAAATTTCTGAACCGTCGCTTTTCTCAGAAACGGCGGGAGCCAGGCTGGCAATCAGAGCACTAAGCAGCACAATCAATCCCAGCGCACCGCGCAAGGTAACCACTTCCGACAAAAAGCCAATCACCGGTGGACCAAGCAATAAGCCGATATACCCAAGGGTTGTCACGGCGGCGAGTGCAATTCCCGGCTGCATCACTTTTGATCGTCCCGCCGCGCTAAACACCGCCGGAACAATACAGGCATACCCGGCGCCCATTGCCGCGAACCCCAGAAGTGCCAACCAGTAAGTGCTTGAAAATAAAGAAAATGCCAGTCCAGCTCCGGCCAGCAGGCTTCCAGTTCGAACCGTTGAAACCGAGCCGAACCGATGCGTGATGGCATCGCCGGTGATTCGGCCCGTCGTCATAAACAATGAAAAGACAATGTACCCGGTGGCAGCCAGGGCATCAGATGTCTTTAAGGCGGTGTGGAGGTACACAGCACCCCAATCGGCCATGGCGCCTTCGCTCAGAAAGGCGCAAAAGGCAATCAGTCCAAGGGCCCACAGTGCTTTTGAAGGTTTTACAAACATTGGCTGGCTTTTTGATTCGTGGGTTGGCGCCGTTGGGAGTAAATACCGTGATGCCGCGCCAGCGATGAAGGTAAAAACGAGCCCAGCACACAGCCAGTGGACTGCCGGAGGGATATTGAAAAAAGCGACTCCACCACCCATTGCCGCGCCGGTTAAGCCTCCGACACTAAATAATGCATGAAACGACGCCATAATGTGGCGACCATAGGCTTGCTCGACTTCAACCGCCTGGGTATTCATCGCCACGTCCATGGCCCCTGATGTAATTCCCAGGATTAAAAGCGCCACAAACAACGTTGGGCCATTGATTGCCCAACCCGGCAAAATCAATGAGATACAGGTGGCAATTGAAGAGATCGTTGTCACTGGCCGGCTTCCAAATCTGGCAATCAACCATCCAGCGGTGGGCATGGCAATCAAGGCACCAATTCCCGGCCCCAAAAGCGCCAATCCCAACATGCCGTCGCTGAGGCTGAGGTTTTGTTGAACCGTCGGGATTCGGGATAACCAGTTGGCATAACTGGCCCCCAATAGAAAAAAACAAATGGAGACGGCCTTTCGTGAAGCCGTGAGTGATACCAGAGACATATCAACGTTCCTTGATTTCAATTCAAATATGCGAGCGCCAGTTCAACGAAAAGAATTGCACGAAAGTTCGTATTTCTGCATATTACTGCAAGTTTTTACTTGTTTAAAGCCAGATTTACCGGATTTTCGATTGATCCAGGCAAAAAACCGCTCAAAAATTATTGTTTTTCAGGTGAGTGCATTGTGGAATCCTGATGACAGCGCTTTATTTCCAGTTCTGAAAGAATGAATGGCCGATTGTAAAATGTGCCAATTCCTAAAAGATCCATCTGCCTGGCAATCGAAAGCCTGTGTTACCCTTTTGGAAATAAGGGAGTCGGATGGAAATATCATACCACCAGGGTTCAGGGTTCAGGGTTCAGGGTTCAGGGTTTAGAGCAAGATACTCCAGCTTGAGCAGTACCTGCCGGTTCCCCAGCCCTCACTTGAGTGGGATCAAGTCACTTCATCGCCTCAAACCCTGAACCCTGAACCCTGAACCCTGAACCCGATTTCATTGGGATTTTATTTTCTTCCGGGTCCCTAATTTAATTCATGCCGGAGATTTGACCGGACACGGTCAACTCGAAGAAATAGAAGAATTTAATTCCTGGCTCGGGATGCTTCCGTTTCAGTATAAAATTATTATTGCCGGCAATCACGATTGGGCTTTTCAGCTTACTCCGGACATGGCCCGGCGCATGCTCACCAACGGTATTTATTTGCAGGATTCAGGGATTCAGTTGATGGGGCTGAAGTTTTGGGGGAGTCCCTGGCAGCCGTGGTTCTTCAACTGGGCCTTTAACCTGCATCGAGGGCGGCCACTTCGCGAAAAATGGGACTTGATTGCGCCAGATACCGATGTGTTGATTACCCACGGACCACCCCAGGGGATTGGGGATTTGACGATTTCAGGAGATCAGGCAGGATGTGAAGAATTGCTCGCGGTTGTGAAACGAGTGAAACCAACCGTCCATGTTTTTGGTCACATTCACGAAGGCTACGGAATTGTAAAACAAGGTGTTACAACCTATGTCAATGCCAGCACCTGTACATTTTCATATCAGCCGATCAACCAGCCGATTGTTCTGGATGTGTATCCGCGTGATTATGAATTGGAAACCGGGTTGGCAATGTAGGCTGATTACAATGGGCACGCAAAACACAGATTTTAGCCTGCAAAAGCAGGCTAAAACTTGAGTTTCGCCAGCTTGCTAAGGGAGCGTTAAAAAACAACTTCCCGATTTTCATTTGGGTCGAAGCCATTTTCTTTTGAGTTCGGTGGCACTTTCCCTGACAAAAGCTCAGACCCCGTTTCAACCGTGATTGCCTGATCAAAGGCCAGCATCAGCGGCTCAGGATGTTGTAATCGAAAATGCCGGATCATCGAACACATTGCCGCGGCTGCCGTTTTGGCGGTTCCGACCGACGAACTCGACACCCCGGCCAAAACCGCCTTCAACGTCTCCTCAAAACAGCCTTCGAAGACACCAGGTGCGGTTTCGATAATTTCAAAAACCAGCGTTCCGACGGCTGGCTGCGTGGATCGGGTGTGGGCGAGCAAGCAATTGGCCACCGGCGTAAAGTGTTCTTGAGAAACCGTTTCCGCCGCAATTGGCAGCAGCATCCGTGCAAGTTCTTCGACTTCGATAGTTCGTACCAGTGACTCGATGATTTTTGAGATTCGGTGGGGAACCTGATCACACACAAACGTCCAAACTTCTCTTAATTTGAGTGTGTCACGCGTTTCAGGGGTTTTCGGAGCACCACTTGATTTGGGTTTGGTGAGGTCATTGATGACCGGAATCAGGGGTTGTTCACCTTTTTTAAAGAAAGGAATCGCGCTCCGTTCAAAGGCTGCCGCTAATAACAGAGCATCGTGGCGATTCCAGGCGGTGTTGATCAACCAGCAGTAGGGTTCGTGCCATTCCTTGCGCCTGTCATTTTCCTTGCCGGTTGGGAGCGGAAGATTTTGAATGGCGTCGCGAACCAGTTCGTGAGCGATTGGTTCCGGGCGCTGGTACAACCGTGCAAGCAAAAGTTGAAATTCAAGTTGGGTGTTTGGCTGGTCAACGCCGGCTTTTAACCAGGGGGCGAAAAACGAATCCGCCAGAATTCCGCGCTGTTCACGAATTTCGAGCAGTGGCGGCCAGAGGTCAAAGGTTGGTCCGTACAGGCCAACTTCGGTTCGCCAAAACTCAACCCAGGTTTCCAGTTGGGTCTCGGGCAGGAACATTCCCGCCACGTAGTTAAGTTGCTCCAAATCCCAGGTGACTTCGAAAAAGAAATCCCGAAATTCCGAAAAATCCGACCAGGCAGGAAGTGTTTTATTCCCTCGGCGTTGTTTGACTTTGGCGGCCTGCGGTTTGGCGGTTTCAATCAACACTTTCAGGAAGTCATTGGCCCACGGCGCTTTGGCCAGATCCAGTTCGGAAATGAAATCACGTGGGCGCGGTTGGGCCAGATATTTCCGCAGGTCGGTTCGAACCCCAGACTCCGGCAGCGAAATCTTGGTCAAATCCAGGAATTTGGCCCGCCCGCCTTTTTTCCGTCCAAGTTGGGTTTTGAGCACGTCAATGAACAACTTGAGCCGATTGGTCAGCAGCTTGGTCGCGGGTCCGGCTGGCACTGGCGCCACACCGGGCAGTTGGGGAAGTGCGGCTTTTTTTGCCGGGGCCAGTGGCTTTGGTTTGGGTCGAGTTTCCTCAACCGTTGCGTGGGAAACACCCTGGAGCCCCAGTTTTGATTTTTCCTCAAGTTGTTGAAATATCAGGGCTTGATGCACATTAAATCGGGAATACAAAGGCCGGACCGGTTTCAGAATGGTTTCATTGCTCCAGGGGTCGGCATCAATCAACCACTGATGTTGTCTCCAGGTCTGGGCGGCTTTGACCGCCTGGGCATCATTTTTCTTAATCAGTCCCCACCAGGCAGGTTCGAGCGTTTCTTCCAATGCCTGCCGATAAAACTGGAGCGTTTGCCGGTCTCGCCCCGAGTTCCCCTGAAAGGTTTGTTCAATCGGAAGTTGGGCAAACCCAATCAAATATTCCTCCAGCAGCAATCCAAAATCTGGACGAATGGCAATCAACGTCGAAGCCATCATTTCAATGCAATCCATCGCATATCGGTGGGCTTCGGCATACTGACTGTTGCGCAGCGGAACCCAGGAATATTCTTCCTCAATGATGTGTTGGGCTATCGGACTGGCAAACCCGGCGTAACTTCCGGCCAATCCGTCCTGGGGTCTTAAAACTGGTCGAAAAGAGTCTAATGCCTCAATTAAATGAAAATACAGGAATTTCGCCGCACTGTTTCCAAGCTTGGGCAGGTACTTTCGGCAAAATCGGCGAACCGAAACCGAAGGCGACATCAACCCCAAAACAAACTGATGGCTCATTCCATCCGTGGTTTCGAGTCGCAGTAAAATGTCTTTGGAGAGTGAGGGAATTTCGTTTTGCTTGAGGGTTGAAAATGTTCCAATAACCGAAAAAGCCTGTTGGAGATCACCAGCAGACAGTAACTCTTCGATCTGCAATTGTTCTTGTGGTGACATGGCGGGTGCGTTCCTCAGTAGACAAAATAGAATTCGATTACCGAGTAATAGCATAACTCCGTAATTTTGCAAATGGTGTTTTTTAGGTTTTCCGCTTGTCTGCGAAAGAACGAGGTGGCGTGAGTCCCCTCCGAAGTTTGCTGGTTGATTTCGGATTTTCTCGGATTTGAATTCGAACCGGCTTGACCCGGCCCAGCAGGCAAAAGAAATTCCGGTACGGTTTGAACCATTCATTTGGAATTTGGTAACCCATTGAATTTTCAGCCGTACCACCTGTTTTTCAAAGACTGAATTCTTAACTTGAACCAAAAGCGGAAACCGAGGGAACCACCCAGGCCACAAAAAATACTGGTTGACAAATCCGTGAAAGTTTCCTTATATCTTGGCCAGATTTTCAACCTGCTTTCATACATTTTCAGGACTCGAATGAACACGCAATTCTTTACGGCACAATATTGGTGGTATTACTGGTTTAGCCCGCCGGTGGCCTGCCCAATTGTGTCAACCTGAAGCGTTGCCGTGTGAAATCAAAACACCAACGAAATTCAAAAGACCGCAGGCCCCCAAACTCAGGGGCCTGCGGTTTTTGCTTTTTCCGAACACTTTTTCAGCCCACAGAAAGCGAGATCAAACACGATGAAACCCTCCCTTCTCGTCGCAAAGTCCGCCCCGAACCGGCAAACCCAGATACCGCTGGGAAGTTCGGTGGTCGGGAGTTCAGAACTGGTGGTAATTGCCGGCCCCTGTACCATCGAGTCTTACACCCAGGCCCGCCTCGTTGCCGACACCCTCGTTGCCAACGGCATTTCCTGTATGCGCGGCGGCATTTTCAAACCCCGAACTTCCCCTTATAGCTTCCAGGGACTCCACGAAGAAGGCTTCGAAATCATCCAGGCCATCCGCCGCGAAACCGGACTGGCCATCGTCAGCGAAGTGATGAGCCTTGAACAGCTTGAACTGGCCGTTGACCAGTTCGACTGTATCCAGATTGGTTCGCGCAATATGCAGAATTTCGAACTGCTCAAAGCCCTTGGGAAAATCAATCGCCCGGTGCTGCTCAAACGCGGACTGGCCGCCACGATTGAAGAATTTCTGCTCGCTGCCGAATACATTCTGGCCTCTGGCAATCCAAACGTGATTTTGTGCGAACGGGGGATCCGCAGTTTTGATCCGGCCACTCGCAACGTGCTCGATCTGGCCTCAGTGGCGCTGCTCAAGGAACAAACCCACCTGCCGGTGATTGTTGATCCAAGCCACGCCACTGGGAAACGGAGTTTGATTCTGCCGACCTCGCGGGCTGCCGTGGCGGTTGGCGCCGATGGATTGATCGTCGAAATCCATCCGGTTCCAGAGCAATCGGTTTCGGACGCCGATCAAGCCATTTCATTGGAAGATTTCACCCGGCTCCTGACCCAAATCGAACCAGTGGCCAGCGCGGTTGGCCGGACCATGTTTGAATGTGTTGCTCTGTAATACCAGCTTGTAGTCAATAGTCAGTAGTCAGTAGTCAGTAGATAAAACCAGATCGTTGAATCCGTGGATTTCCTGAAGAGAATTGCTCCTAAATGACTCAAATAGAACCAAATCCACTTGATAGATAATTCAAAATCCCAACACTCGACTACTGACTACTGACTACTGACTACTGACTAACTGACTACTGACCAGGGACAAACCACTATGTCAAAGCAAAATTCAGCCCCACACTCAACCACCGAACTGCCGTTTATGGTCACGGTTTTGTCCGATGTTGAAACACCAGCATCGCTCTTTCACAAACTGTGTTCTGACGAACCGACGGCCTTTTTATTTGAAAGTGCTGAAGGCGATACCCGGCTGGCACGGTATTCGTTACTTGGGATGGACCCGGTGTTGACCGTTACATTCCAAAACGGAACGGCAACCGTCATTCGAACCGAAACAAAGACCACGACTGAATTTTGCTTTGACAATCCTTTGAAAGTTTTGGAAACGCTGCTAGCTGAAGAACGGCAAGGGTTTAGGGCAACGTTACCGCCTGACTTTCCGTTTGCCGGAGGATTCGTCGGATATTTGGGCTCTGCGGCAACGCAGTATTTCGACCGAATTCCGCAACCGGAAACGAGCCCGTTTGGAATTCCGGAAGGGTTTTATGGGCTGTATGACACCTTCATCGTGTTTGATCACCTCTACCGGAAAATCAAGTTTATCTCGTACCGAAGCCAGTCACACCTCGACCACCTGCTTGAAAAACTCACCACTTCACCTCACTCGCTCCGCCCGCTGATTGCTCCCCAACCTCCGACAACCGAACCTGATCTTTTTGAAGGCGTCCAAACCGTGTTTGATCGCGAGCAGTTTTGTAGTGTTGTCAGGAAATGCAAAGAGTATATCAGCGCGGGCGAAGTGTTTCAGATTGTGCCGAGCCAGCGGTTTTTTGTGCCGATTGAAAGCCAGCCGTTTGATATCTACCGCAATTTGATCAGCTTAAACCCTTCCCCGTATGCCTATTTTCTGAAATTCCCTGGGTTTACCTATCTCGGTTCGTCTCCAGAAACCTTTGTTGAATGTCGCCAGGGAAAAGTCGTGCTGCGGGCACTGGCAGGGACGCGCCCACGTGGTACCACTCCCGAAGCCGACGAAGCGTTGGCCCAGGAACTCAAATCAAATGAAAAAGAACTGGCCGAGCATTACATGTTGATTGACCTGGAACGCAACGACCTGGGACGAGTCTGTGAAGTCGGAAGTATCGCTGTCGGCGAGATTGCGCAAATCATCCGCTACAGCCACGTCATGCATCTGGCAACGGAGGTCAGCGGCACGCTTCGGGCTGACAAAACGGTGTTTGACGTCTTTCAGAGCTGTTTTCCGCGTGGGACGGTTTCCGGGGCGCCCAAAATCAGAGCCATGCAACTTCTGGCTCAGCTTGAACCTGAACAGCGGGGGATTTACTCAGGCGTGGTTGGGTACATTGATTTTAATGGAAACGCGGACGGTGCGATTGCCATTCGGTCAGCACTGGTCAAAGACAGTGTCGCCCATCTGAATGCAGGTGCGGGTGTGGTGTATGACTCCGACCCGGAGGCCGAATATGAAGAAACCCGAAATAAAGCCAGGAGCGTCCTTCGGGCGATTGTTTCAACCAGACACTCGTGAAATCCAGTTGGGTTCAGGGTTCAGGGTTCGGGGTTCAGGGTTCAGGGTTCAGGGTTCGGGGTTCAGGGTTCAGGGTTTAAAAGACAAAAAGGACAAAAAGGACCTAAGTTCGAAAACCCGGAAACCGGAACCCAAAGCTCTGACAGGATGACAAAATGGCAGGGTGAAAAAGGTGATTTCTTTCATCCCTCATCCCTCATCCTTCATCCCTTCGAAGAACCCCGAACCCCGAACCCCGAACCCCGAACCCCGAACCCTGTTTTTATACCCCGAACCCTAAAAGGTCTCTCTATGTCAGTCTTGATCCTCGACAATTACGATTCGTTTACCTACAACCTGTATCAAGTCATGCAGGCACAAACCTCTGAATCAATTGAAGTTTTCCGTAATGACGAAATTGATTTTGATGAGATTGCACAGCGGCGACCGTCGCGAATTGTACTCTCGCCAGGACCCGGTCATCCCAAAAATCAGACTGATTTTGGCGTTTGTCGCGAAGTTGTGACCCGCTTTGACCAGCTCGGCTGTCCGGTGCTTGGTGTGTGCCTTGGCCATCAAGGAATCGCTCAGTTTTTGGGTGGAACATTGATCCAGGCACCGCAAATTGTTCACGGAAAAACCAGTCTGGTGAACATCACGCACGATTCGCCTTTATTTGAGGGCCTTCCGAATCCATTTCGAGCCATGCGCTATCACTCGCTTCTGGTTTCAGATCAAGACTTTCCAGCCGATTTGATCCCAACTGCCCACGAAGCGACACAGGGGCTGATTATGGCCCTGCAGCATCGTTCCAAACCGCTGTATGGCGTTCAATTTCACCCTGAGTCCATCGGGACGCCCGAAGGCGCTCAATTGCTCCAAAACTTTTTGAATAGATGTTGACCTGAGCAAATGAGCAAATTGAAAAATAGTCTCTCAAGTCCTCGGAGAGGGCGAAAGAGTTAAAGCCTCGGGTGGAGGGAGCGTCAGCGAGTGTAACCCGTGGAAAATAAATGAAATAACGAGTTGCAGGATTGAAATGAAATTCCAACCCCTGGCAATCGGTGCCGCCGATATTTCCGACTTAATTCATCTTCGGTTGAGTGAACCTGATGCCCGCGAATTGCTGGCAGGTTTAACACCAGACCGGGTAGACGCGGCCCTGTTTGCGAGAATCGTCCAGGTATTGCGCGAAACCAACGAGTGCCCGCTCACCATTGCGGAACCATTTCTGGATTGCTGCGGAACGGGTGGAAGCGGCATTCCGCACTTCAACGTCTCGACCACGGTTGCTTTTATTCTCACGGCGGGCGGCGTGAAGGTGGTGAAATTCGGAAACCGGGCCATCACCAGCCAGAGCGGGAGTTTTGACCTGTTGGAACAGTTGGGCATTCCAGCCGTGGTTTCATTTCACCACACGCGGGCCATTTTTGAATCAACCGGGCTGGCGTTTTTGTTTGCTCCGCAATGTTATCCGGCACTGAGAGCGTTTACGGTACTTCGAAAAACGCTTGGGGTACGAACCATTTTTAATTTTGTAGGGCCGTTGCTCCATCCCTTAAACCCGGCCTACCGCTTGATGGGCGTTTCACACCCCAAAATGCAATCGCACGTGGCACGCGTACTCAGTCAGGACCAGACGAACCGTCGCTCCTTGATTGTCTGTGGAGATAAAACACTCGATGAACTGACCCCGTTTGCGAGCAATCGCTGTTTTGATGTTTCTCAGGGCGTGACTCAGGAACTGAAACTATCACCAGTGAATACACTTCGTTCCAGTCACCCTGAACTGCGGTATACTGTGGGTGAAAACCTCCTCCTTTTTCAAAAGATGATCGCAGGCGAACTGGTCAACACGCCCGAACACCAGTTTGTTTGTTTCAACGCCGGTGCCGGCTTTTTTACCGCTGGCGTGACATCATCCATTGAAGAAGGCACCCATCTGGCTCGTGAACTGCTCGCCACGGGGCGGGTCAAAACCTTGGTCACTCAGGTAACAACCGCTTATGCCCATCACGCTCAATGACATTGTGGCCCACAAACGGGCTGAACTGGCGACGCGCACTGTCGGGTTTCTTCCCGAGGAACTCTCAACCGATCTGGAACCAGGCAGCTTTGCCTTTGAACGCACACTGGCCGGCAATTCAGTCAAGGTGATTGCTGAAATTAAACCAGCTTCACCTTCGGCGGGTGTGCTCCAGGAAGAGGTGAATATTCACGCCATTTTGAAGGAATATCACCGCTTTGCCTCAGCCCTGTCGGTTTTAACCGATGAGAAATTTTTTCACGGCAGCCTTCATTTACTGAACGATGTGGTCAAAAACACAAGCTTGCCAGTATTGCGCAAAGATTTTGTGTTGGCCCCGTTGCAAGTCTATGAAGCCCGACTGGCCGGCGCCGAAGCCGTCTTGCTCATCGCGAAAATCCTGACTGATGTTGAACTTGCGGAGTTGTCTGGATTGACCCGACAACTTGGAATGTCCGCCGTGATCGAAGTCCAAACCCAGGCAGAACTTGAACGCGCCCTCCGACTCCGGCCCCGCGTCGTGCTTATCAACAATCGCAACCTGGATACCTTTGAAATTTCCTTTGAAACGACCCGTCACCTGGCACCGTTGATCCCGAAAGACACCATCGCGATTTCAGCCAGTGGCATTCAAAGCCGATCCGATATTGAAGAACTCCTCCCTTTTTGTACCCGATTTCTGGTTGGAACTGCCCTGATGCAAACCACCACGCTTTCCCAAACCTTAGAGGAGCTGACCTCAATATGACGACGAAGGTAAAAATCTGCGGACTTACGTCCATTCACGATGCTGAAATGGTCGTCGCGGCAGGTGCTGACTACCTTGGATTGATTTTTGTCAAAGAAAGTCAGCGCTGCCTTTCGATGACGATTGCCGAACAGATTCGCAAAGCCGTTTCCGGGCGAATCTCAATCGTCGGCGTTTTCCGAAATGCACCCGCCACCTTTGTGGCCGAAGCCGCCCGCCGTCTGGCGCTCGATTTTGTGCAATTACACGGCCACGAGTCACCCGACTATTGCCAAACTCTTTCGACTCCGGTGATCAAAGTTCTGGAATTGACCGACCAGCTCAATCAAGACTCCATTGATCAATATTCCAGTTGTGCCAGGTATCTGTTATTTGATCGCCCCAAGCGGTTTCATGAGCCAATCCCAACGTTTGACCCAATTGCCACCCTTCGTGGGTTGGAACTGAAACTTCCCTTCTTTTTTGCCGGGAATCTGTCACATGAAACGGTTCGAAAGCCGATTGACGAGCTCAATCCATTTGGAATTGACGTTGCCAGCGGCGTCGAGGCTGCCCCCGGTATCAAAGACCCGGACAAAGTGCGGGCTTTTTGTGAAGCCTGCCGAATTTGAAACCTGACAAGGTGACAAATGACAAAGTGACAAGGTGACAAATAACAAGGTGACAAATGACAAAGTGACAAAAGTTGTGGTCATCTGGTCACGCTGTCACCCAGTCACCTGGTCACGCTGTCACCCAGTCACCTGGTCACGCTGTCATCTGGTCACCTTGTCACCCAGTCACCTGGTCACCTTGTCACCCAGTCACCTGGTCACCTTGTCACCCAGTCACCTGGTCACCTTGTCACCCAGTCACCCAGTCACCTGGTCACCTTGTCACCCAGTCACCTTGTCATCTGGTCATCTTGTCATTTTATGAAATCACTTGGAACCTTTGGAACTTTTGGCGGGGTGTATGTCCCCGAAACGCTGATTCCGGCGCTTGAAGAACTCGAAGCCGCTTATCTGGTTTTAGGCAGCGACGAGGCATTTCAGGCTGAGTTTACCGGGTTGCTCAAAAACTATGCCGGGCGGCCCACGCCACTCTATTTCGCTCGCAATCTTTCGGCCCGGTGGGGCGTGAATGTCTTTCTCAAACGTGAAGACTTGCTCCACGGCGGCGCACATAAAACCAACAATGCGATTGGTCAGGCGCTGATGGCCAAACGGATGGGAAAAACGCGGATCATCGCCGAAACTGGCGCCGGTCAACATGGCGTGGCAACAGCGATGGCCGGAGCGTTGCTGGGGCTTGAAACCGAAATTTATATGGGCGAAGTGGACATGCAGCGCCAGGAACAGAATGTGTTTCGCATGCGCCTGCTCGGTGCCACAGTGCACGGTGTGAAAAGCGGTTCCCGGACGCTCAAAGATGCGATTAACGAGGCGATGCGCGACTGGATTTCGAACCTGCGGTCAACCCACTATGTGCTGGGAACCGCCGCCGGCCCACATCCATTTCCCTCGATGGTAAAATTCTTCCAGCGCATCATCGGCGACGAAGCCCGGCGGCAAATGATTGAACAAACCGGAAAATTGCCTGACTACGTGCTGGCCTGTGTCGGTGGTGGGTCAAACGCCATTGGAATTTTTACAGCGTTTCGCGACGATGCCGGGGTGCAATTGATTGGTGTGGAACCCGCCGGCAAGGGACTGGAAACACCCGAACACGGCGCCGTTTTGGCCAAAGGAACGCCAGGAGTGCTCCACGGAATGATGAGCCTGGTGTTGCAGGACGAAGACGGCCAGATTTTTGAGACCCACAGCATTTCCGCCGGGCTCGATTACCCGTCAGTTGGTCCGGAACACGCCTTTTTGAAAAATATTGGCGCCGCCCGCTACGAATCAGCCACCGATGCCGAAGCCATTGCGGCTTTTCATCTGGTGTGTGAAACCGAAGGCATTATCCCGGCGCTGGAAAGTTCGCATGCGGTGGCCTATGCCGAAAAAATGGCCCGAACCTTGCCGGAAGGCACTACCCTTTTGATCAATGTGTCAGGTCGTGGCGACAAAGATTTGCAGCAGGTGATGAATTATGACACTCAATCGGTATGATCGGCGGTTTGCGACGCTCCGTGAAACGGGCCAGAAAGCCTTTATTCCCTTTACCATGCTGGGTTGGCCGGACCGTGACCGCTGCCTGGAGACAATTCGGTTGATGATTGAAAGCGGGGCTTCGGCACTGGAACTGGGTATGGCGTTTAGCGACCCGATTGCGGATGGCCCCATCATCCAGCGGGCGACATTTGAAACGCTGGCTTCCGGGTTTAAAGTCAAAGACGCGTTTGCGTTGATCGAGGAAGTTCGAAAACTGGACGCTGAAATTCCAATTGGATTGCTGGTTTACTTCAACACCGTGCTGGCCAAAGGAATTGACGGTTTTTACCAGCAGGCGGCCCAGGCCGGAGTTGATGGGGTTTTGATTGCGGATTTAACCCCTGAAATGGCGCCGCAGGTCGCCGAAACGGCTTTGAAACATGGGATTGCGCCGATTTTTATTATTTCCCCGCTGACCAGCCCTGAGCGGTTAAAAATCATCACCGAGCACGCCGGAGGATTTCTGTATGTCGTTTCCCGGCTTGGCATTACCGGCACCGAGCAGCGCTTTGACCATGCCCTGCACAATTTATTGGCGACGGCTCGTCAACACACGCCCATTCCATTGTGTGTCGGCTTTGGAATTTCCACGCCTGAGCACGCCCGCCGGATGCTCGAATTTGGCGCCGATGGCGTGATTACCGGCTCAAAGATTATCCAGCTCATCCAGGAAGCCAACGGCCAGCCGCTCGATGCCGTGTTGCGACCATTTCTGAAGGCAATGTGGAGTGCGGTGGCTTGACACCGCTTTCACCATTCGTTTTATTCTGCCCTTGGAATCCGCAGTTGCTGGTTGACTTGTGGTCCGGTAAGCGTGTTCATGACATTGCGATTGAGGGCCATGATCTCAACCCAATTGTCCCGGTTTCCGGTGGTGCGGAAGGCAAAGTCCCGAAGTGACTCACCGTGCTGGATGGCCACTGTGTCATCCGCGGCGGCGACGTCCCCGGCTCGTAGGAAAACCAATACCATCAGGAATCCGGCTTCAAGTCGTAAATTCTTCATTTGATTGATTTGTGCTTCCCCAACTGGGGGTGTGATGCCGTGGATTAACCCTCGTACTTGATTAATCCGGGTAGCGAGCGCGTCACGCGTAGCTGGAGCCGCGGCAACCGGGGCGGCTGAATTGGCGGGAAGTTGCATCGGAGCCACCTGCCGGTTCCCCATTGTCACAGTGGATTGATTCCAACCCTGGGCTGCTGCCTGAAAATTCAGTGAAGGCGAACCCATTGAAACAATTCTGAACGGATACAAATGAATCTGGTCGTTGCGGGTATAAAAGCCCCACTCGACTGAGCCAAGGTACGTCCCATCCATGGTGCCTTTGATACATAATGCCGCTGTCTCAAATCTCCGCGATGAGGTCACCGCATCCTGGGCCAACCTCGTCTGGGTCATCGGGTGGCTTGGACGGTCATACATCATTGCCGGGCGAGTTGCATTTCCTTCCTCTTCTTCCTCCTCTTCCTCTTCGTCATCGTCATCGTCATCGTCATCCTCCAGGTCAGTGCCTCGTCCTGAAAAGGTCAACACATCTCTGTCACCAGGATAACCCAACCCGGTGGCTGGTTCCATATGTTCACCCAGCACCCCCATCACGACATCGCCTAAGGTGATCCGCTGTGCACGGCTAAAATCCACGTCAATGATGACCCATCCACTGTCATCATCAGTTTCTGCCTTTTCCTCAATGATCTCGCTTTGTTCCTCATCGAGGGTTAACAGAAACTGGTTATAACTGGCTTGCCCCTGGAAGATGGCAACCGGGTTGCCGCCAGTAAACACCGGGTTGATGTATTCTTGCTTCTTATCAATAAACTGACCTGGATTGACCGCACGGTTTTGGGTATCTGGCCAGCCAGCCGGATAAGCTGGAGCCCCATCATCCTGATAATCAACCATTTGTACCAGTCCATATTTTTCACAGGCAACAAACGGGAAAATTTCAAACCTGAGAAGCATACTGCAGCCAACACGAGTCGGGTCAACCTCCCGGTTAATGTCCATTGCGGCATAACCTGTATCGGTAAACGTCCCTCCATAGGTGGTGAGGGTTGCCCGTTGGATCGTTGGTTCCGCCGCCGAACTTTCTTTTCCGGCAAACTGGTTGAGCAAATCTTCGGCTGACCGACCAGCGGCCACACGTTCGGCGACGGCATCGGCGTGTTGTTCATACACATCGCCGACCTTGCCGACACCTCCGGCCAGATGGACACCCGCCTGTTGCTGGATCACATGGGCGGCTTCGTGCGCGGCAGTGCGGATGTCTGGTGTTCCACCAAACACCACGTGATTGCCAGTTGCAAACGCCTTTGCATTCATGGCTTTGGCGCTGTTTGTCGCGTCTGAGCCAGTATGGGATTGGATCTGGCTGATGTCGTGTTTTCCAAATGAGCGTTGAATCTGCTCAGCAAATGGAAATCGCTGGACAGGTGCTCGAACTCCGGCCAACGCTGCAGTTCGAATGGCTTCCGTTTCAACATCGGTTGCGTTCGAGGCGCCAGGAATGGACTTTCGCTGGATCACCTCAAACCTTCCTTGAACCGGCTCTTCGTCTTCTTCAGGCAGGTCACCAACGGAAGCTGACATCAGTTGAATGGAATCCGTATCAGGCTGGGTTTCCATCAATTCTTCTTCTTCCAATAATTCCTGACGCTGAATGGTTCGCGTTGGTTGAAGTGTACTGGAGCGGTTTGAAAGGGCGGTTGCCAGTGCCGTTTGTCTCTGGACTTGTGGACTTTGATTGAGTTTCTGCTGCAATTGAACCGCCGTAGCCAGACGGCTATTTTGATGAACAGCCGGCTGCATCTGAATCGGAGACTGAATTGTTGATTGTTCTCGGGAGAATGGACTTGTGGTTGATTTCAATTGCGACTCACCGTTTTTCTGAGCAAAAGTTCCCATTTTCATTCTCCTTTGGACGTCTTATACCATTTTGGAATGAAGCGGTCGTATTAGAAAACATTCAAGTCATTCAATAAAATGAACTTAGTGAACTACTGACTACTGACTACTGACTACAAACTGGTATTACCTGATATCAGACAACTGGTGTAACCAATACCTCCGACAGGTGTTTAATCAAATTCATGTTTGCCAAAGGTATAATCATCGGAACTCTGGTTGGAATGTGGTGCCGTCGGATCAATTCCCCACTGGCGCATGGCTTCCGGCAGAAATGAATGATTCAACAACCCCTGAGCTTCTTGCGGATTCAGGTTGTACCCTACCAACGCCAGCCGTTGCCGATGTCGTTCCAACATCTGGAGTGCCAGTTCCATCGCAGCCGCCCGGGCTGAACCGTGGCTGGAATGTTCTGGATGACGTTCCGCCCAGCCAATCCCTTTTGCCAGTTCCTGCATGCCAAACGGCACACCTGAAACAAAATATGAAGCGTCAAATTTGGAAGCCAGCAGCGAAGCGATGTACTGTGCCTGCTCTTGTTGATTGGAATTGAGGTAGATAATTACGCTATCGGTCCGTTCGTTAATGGAACCTGGCCCCCCAATCTTGGCCGACTTGATTCCGTAATTTCCAACCAACTGGGTGGAAATGTATTTCCAGACTTCAGTTGCTGTCAGAGGGTTGAGCCGTAGTGTCAAGCGGGAATAAGTAGAATCATTCTTGACACTTTTGGTGCTTTCAGCGCGATAAAAGTCCTGATCTAATTCGCGGGTACTTCTTCGTGCTGGATTTTTGGTGAGTGTTCGGTTGGTGGTATATCGGTTGGTATGAGAATCTTCCCGCTGAGGATGCGATTCCACATCCATATCCCGGCTATCAAAATCAATATCCACCAGTGTATCCAGGTATTTATCATAATCCTTTTTGGGTAACTGGCTTGGAGGCGTGTACTCAGAGTAAGTGTCGTAAGCCTCCTTTTCACTTTTCTTCCCTGAACTCAACATCTTTGAGCCGAATTCCTGCATTCCTGAGACAGAAGTGGTCAGATTCAATCGTTTCATTCGGTCTTGTTCCGACTCTTCCATTGGTTCTCTGGTGGTTTGATCCATCCAGACTTCGTGCCCATCTTTTCTTCTTTTGAGCCGGTAGCGATTGCCCCACAAACCAAGCACGTCGTACCAGTCGCCGGTTTCTTCATCTATGTACACGTGGTTGATCGGGTCGCCGACAAATTTTCCCTGGATCACGCCTTTCGCCATCGTCGAAGCCGGTGAGCCAAATCTTGAAACTGCATTTTTATTTGCCATTGCCTGCAGTTGAGCAACTTTTTGAACCCGCGGGCTATGGTTTGCTACGGCGGTAAGTGCTTTTAATTGATTCACCTGTGAGCTTTTATTGGCCTTCGTTTGTAACTTCCGCTGCGTAGTTGCTTCAAAATATTCATCTTCCAGTTCAAGGGATTTTGGTTCCGCCGAATCAACCGAAACACGCTGGATTGTGGGCGATTGGAAAGTCTGGCGGGTAGTGGTGTTTCCCTGACCGGAGTGACTGCTTTTTTGGGATAAAGCTTTCATAAGTTCCGTAGATCCACCTGGGTTAAACAAGCAAAGGGAAGGGCTATCAAACTGTTACAGGGTTGAATGATCTTGTACTCGGTTTCCGCATTTGAAGCAAGTTAATTCCTTTCTTGTTTCTCTGTCGCGGAGAAGTCATCTAAGCCTGACAGTTCCCACCCGAGGGGCAATGGGAAGTAGCCCGACATTGGGCTATACTTGCGCCATCTCTTCGGGATGAAATCAAAAAACACACGTGAAAGGTTCAAGATTCCGTGAACGACAACCTCCCTATTCAATGGGCCTGAGTGCTCTTCGAAGTGATGCAACGAATTGGAATCCAGTCGTGAAATTGAAATATGCCTGTGACGTATCGCGGATGCAACCTGGAAACATTCAAGAAACTCCGTTGCGGAAAGGTCACTTGAGTTTGACAATCACCGCCCGGAGGGCGCTGGATAGTAGCCGGTGGTTTGCCGCTTTGGGCATACCACCGGGATTCGTACCCATTTCCCTCGCGCCCGGATGGGCGCTGGAAGCTTTCATCGGCAAAGTTTCGGTAACCGTTCCATCGTGCCTGGGATTTTGATCCAGCGCCTATCCGGGCGCGAACCGTTGGCGGTCCGTATTCCGGTGGGTGCGCCGCAAAGCCGGCTTCCACACCGGCTACTTTCCGGCGCCCTCCGGGCGAAATCCGACCTTTCCGCA
This sequence comes from Acidobacteriota bacterium, assembly GCA_016208495.1. Lineage (NCBI taxonomy): Bacteria > Pseudomonadati > Acidobacteriota > Acidobacteriota bacterium. The sequence goes on from JACQXX010000080.1 coordinate 37,954, forward strand.
ACGGAGATTCAAGAAAACGAGACAAATTCTGTTTTTTTCTACAAATAGGCTCGAACGGTCTACAATTCTGAACCCTGACCTGACCAGTTCAAGAATCGCCCAGTTGTGCAAGGGAGGATAGACTTATGGGTGTTTATGGGTGTAAATATGGAGGTTTGACGGGAGACCTCTATGTTCAAAACAGATACTATCCAAATCACACACGAATTGCTGGCCCTGATTGCTGAGATTGAGGAATTCAAAGGCGCCTGGCGCGCTCTTGGCAGCCTGGCTCCGGACCGGCTGAGCGCCTTGCGCCGGGTGGCCACCATCGAAAGTATCGGTTCTTCAACCCGTATCGAAGGAAGCAAGTTATCAGATCGCGAAGTTGAACGCCTGCTTGCCAACCTTGAAATCAAATCCTTTGCAACCCGCGACGAGCAGGAAGTGGCTGGCTATGCCGAGGTTATGGAGACTATTTTCCATGCCTGGGATGCTATCAAAATTACGGAGAACCATATCCGGCAATTACACCGCGACCTGCTGCGCTACAGCGACAAGGACGAGTGGCATCGGGGAAATTACAAAACTTCATCAAATAGTGTGGCGGCCTTTGACGAAACCGGTCAGCAGATCGGCATTGTGTTTGAGACTGCTACCCCATTTGACACACCGCGCTTCATGGCCGAACTTGTCGGTTGGCTCAACGAAGCCCGCGAGATTGGTCACAGCCATCCCTTGCTTGTCATCGGTGTGTTTGTCGTGGTGTTTCTGGAAATCCACCCCTTCCAGGACGGCAATGGCCGCTTGAGCCGGATTTTGACCACCTTGCTCTTGTTGCAAGCCGGCTATGCCTATGTTCCCTATAGTTCACTTGAGAGCGTTATCGAACAAAGTAAAGAGGGCTATTATCTCGCCTTGCGCCAAACTCAAGGTACGATCCGAACTGAAGAACCAAACTGGCAGCCCTGGCTGAAATTCTTCCTTCGCACCCTGCACCAGCAAATGAAGCGGCTGGCCGCCAAGATGGAACGCGAAAAGCTAGTGCTTACCGCCCTGCCAGAACTGGCGGTCCAAATTCTGGACTTCAGCCGCGATCATGGCCGGGTGACGATTGGCGACATGATCCGCCTCACCAGTGCCAGCCGCAACACCTTGAAGGAGCATTTCCGTCGTTTGGTTGAGCAGCGGCACCTGGTCCAACATGGCACCGGCAAAGGCACCTGGTACACCCTGGCCTGACCCGACTGAGTGATACTGCGGCAAGATTTTGGTTTTAACGACGAAACAGGTGCGGACTATAATTCTGAACCCTGAACCCTGAACCCTGAACCCTGCTCTTCTCCGGCAACGCCAAAGAGCACCAGCTTCGGCTTTTCAAACAGCAAATACACAACGGGTGTCAAATATAAGGTCAGCACCTGCGAGACGGCGAGACCTCCGACAACGGCCAATCCAAGCGGCTGGCGTGATTGCGCGCCCGCGCCGATGCCCATCGCAATCGGAAGTGTTCCCATCAAGGCCGCCATCGTTGTCATCATAATCGGACGAAACCGGATGATGCAGGCTTCAAAAATGGCTTCTTCGGCTGGACGGTTTTCGGTGCGCTGGGCTTCGAGGGCAAAGTCAATCATCATAATCGCGTTCTTTTTCACGATTCCGATCAACATAATCAACCCGACGAAGGCATACACGCTTAAATCCATTTTGAAAAACATCAGCGTCAGCAGCGCCCCCAGTCCGGCAGAAGGCAGCCCAGACAAAATCGTCAGCGGGTGGATAAAGCTTTCGTACAAAATCCCCAGCACCAGATAAATCACCAGCACCGCAATCAATAATAATAAGGCCAGTCCAGTCAGCGACGATTGAAACACGTCTGCCGTGCCCTGAAATGTGGTCGTGATTTCGGAGGGCAATGTGTCGTGGGCTAGCTTTTTGACCGCTTCGGTGGCGTCTCCGAGGGCTGCTCCGGGTACCAAATTAAATGAAATTGTAACAGATGGAAGCTGGCCTAAGTGGCTGATGACCAGCGGGCCAACATCCCGTTCAAATGAAGCCACCGTGCTGAGCGGCACCAATTTTCCATTGTTGGAACGCACATATAATAAGGAGAGCGATGATGGGTCGCGCTGGTATTCCGGCTTGAGTTCCAAAATCACCTGATATTCATTCGTCGCCGTGAAAATTGTCGAAACCTGCCGTGTGCCGTAGGAATTATTCAGCGCGTCTTCGATTTGCTGGGCGGTCAGGCCAAGCGCCGACGCTTTGTCCCGATCAATCTTTACCGTTAGTTGGGGATTGTTGACCTGCAAATCACTTGCGATGTCCTGAATCAGCGGAATCGTGTGGAGTTTCTGCTCCAGTGCCGCGGCTGAGGCAAATAATGTGTCGGGGTTCGACCCTTGCAACGTGAACTGGTACAGGCTTTTTGACACCTGACCGCCAATTGAAACCGTGGGCGGGTTTTGCAAAAAGACTTCGATGCCGGCAACTTGCGCCAGTTGTGGTCGAAGCTGGATGATGATGTCATCGGCTTTGGCGGTGCGTTCGTGCAGAGACTTGAGCAAAATCAACAACTTCCCCGAGTTTGACGAAGCACTCGCGTCGCTGGTGCCAACCGTTGAGGAAACCGCCCTCACATTCGGATTTTTGCGGATGATATCCACCAGTTGCCGGTGGTTTTCAGACATTCGCTCGTAGGAAATGCCTTCGGCAGCTTCGGTGTAGCCAATAATCTGGCCGACGTCATCGCTGATCAAAAACCCTTTTGGAATCACAATAAATAAATGCGCGGTCCAGACCGTCAGGGCTACGGCAATCAAGAGCGTCACGACTCCGTGTCGCATGACATATCGGAGGCTCACTTCATAACTCTTCAAAAACAATTCAAATCCGCGTTCGGTCAATTTCAAGAACCAGTTGTGTGATTCCGCATGTCCGCTTTTCAAAAACCGGCTGCACAACATCGGTGTCAAACTGAGCGAAACAAACCCGGAAACCAGAATTGCCAGACTGATGGTGACGGCAAATTCCTTGAACAGCCGTCCCAAAATGCCGCCCATAAACAGGACTGGAATAAACACCGCGACCAGCGAAATGGTCATGGACAGAATCGTGAACGAGATTTCCTTTGAGCCGTTAAAGGCTGCTTCCAGAACACCTTCACCCAGTTCCATCCGGCGCACGATGTTTTCAAGCATGACAATGGCATCATCAACCACAAACCCGACTGAAAGCGTCAAGGCCATCAGCGAAAGGTTGTTCAAACTGTAGTCGAGCAAATACATCGCCGCATAAGTCGCCACAATCGAGGTCGGCACCGCCAGACTGGGAATAATCGTCGCCCGCACATTTCGCAGGAAAATGAAAATCACCATGATCACCAGCGCCACGGTCAGCACCAGCGTGAATTGCACATCGTGGAATGATTCGCGGATGGCCTCTGACCGATCATAGAGAACTTCCATTTTCAGCGCGGCTGGAAGTTGTTGCTGAAAGACGGGTAACAGCGCCCGAATCGCATCAACCACCTGAATGGTGTTTGAACCCGGCTGGCGCTGAATGGCCAGCGTGACCACCTGCTGATCGTTGAGCCAGTTGCCGACCCGGTTGTTTTCGATGCTGTCAAGGACAACGCCCAGATCCCGGAGTTCAACCGGCGAGCCATTTCGATAGGCCACAATCAGTCGGCGGTAGGCATTGGCATCCACCAGTTGACCGTTGGCCTGAATCGTCAGTGATTTGTAATCTCCGTACAGCGTCCCGACGGGCAGGTTGACATTTCCCTGTTGAACCGATTGCGCGACTTCGTCAATGCCGATGCCTCGCGTCGCCAGCGCTGTCGGATCAAGCTGAACCCGGACGGCATATTTTTGCGAACCAGTCACCGCCACCTGCGCCACGCCGCTGATGGTTGAAATCCGCTGGGCAATGGTGGTTTGGGCAAATTCGTCAACCTTTGAAAGCGGAAGGGTTTGCGAAGTCAGCGCCAGGTACAAAATCGGCTGGTCCGCCGGGTTGACCTTCTTGAGTGATGGCGGGCTGGGCATTCCAGGTGGAAGTTGTCGCGTCGCGGCTGAAATTGAGGTCTGAACATCCTGGGCCGCCGCGTCAATATCACGGCTTAAATCAAACTGGAGTGTCACCTGGGTGTTGCCCTGAGTGCTCGTCGAGTTCATCGCCGAAAGCCCGGCAATGGTCGAAAACTGGCGCTCCAGCGGCGTCGCCACCGAAGACGCCATTGTTTCGGGGCTGGCACCGGGAAGGCTGGCCGTGACCTGGATGGTTGGGAAATCAACGTTCGGAAGATCGCTCACCGCCAGCGCCCGATAGCCGATAAAGCCAAACAACAAAATCCCCGCCGTGACCAGCGTGGTCATAATCGGACGGCGAATAAACAATTCAGCAAAATTCATGGCAGGTCCCAGTTTTTTGTCAGTGGTTAGTGGTTAGTGGTTAGTGGTTAGTGGTTAGTGGTGGGAATTGAGAATTTGTGTCAAGTGGATTTTGTTCTCTTTAAGTAATTTACGAATAATTCTTTCTACAAACTTAACTATTACTACAGCGAGGGTTCGGTTTTAACCTGCGAAGCGGGTGATGGCTCGTAGCCCAGGGTGGAGTCTTCGAAACCCTGGGTTTACGGTCACCCCCAATTTCTCCCGCCCCACCGGCAACCGCCTACGGCGGTTGCCGGTGGGGCGGGAGGGAGAGCGGGCCGTTGGTCCCAGGGTTGCACCCTGGGCTACATGCCTGCCGCCCAGTTCCTGGGCTCAAACCCCGATTTTTTTATTAAAGCCTCGCAGTAGTACTATCCGGATTTTATCTACTGACTACTAATCACTAACCACTAATCACTAACCACTGACTGGCATTATTTGACACTCACCTTGGCGCCTGGAATCAACCGCAAATGCCCATCGGTAACGACCTGTTCACCTGCCTGTACACCGCTGGTGATCACCGTGAGATTCTCAACCGTTGGTCCGATGGTCACTTTTCGAATTTTGACGGTTTGATCGGCTTCGACCACGTACACGATTGGGCCTTCCTGACCGGTTTGAACTGCCCGCGAAGGCACCACCAGCGCATCTGGCTGGGTCGTGAGCGTCAGCGTTACATTCACAAACTGACCTGGCCACAACACACCTTCCGGGTTTTGAAATGAACCTTTGAGCCGGATGGTTCCGGTCGTCAGATCAACCGTGTTGTCAATGAAGGTCAATTGTCCATTCACTTTGAGCCTGTCATTGTCAGGAGGATTCGCCGCAATGCCGAAGCTGCTCGACGTCCGATAGGTTTTGATTTGATTCAGATCTTTTTCCGGCACTGAAAATGAGACAAACACCGGGTCAAGCTGATTGATCGTCACCAACGGCGTGGTGTCGTTGGCCCGGACCAGGTTCCCCGCATAAACCATCAAATTGCCGGTTCGACCATCCATCGGAGATTGAATTTTGGTGTAACTCAATTGAATTTTGGTGTTTTCAATTGCGGCCTGATCGGCCTTGAGAATGGATTGTGCATTGTTAAGCGATGCTTTGTCAGCTTCCACGACGGCAGCGGCGGTTTCGACGTTGAGCCGGTACTGGTCGCTCAATTCCTGGGAAACTACGCCTTGTTTGAGCAATTCCTGATAGCGTTCGGCCTGCTTTTTGGCATTGTTGAGCTGGGCCAGATCGCGTTCGAGGACAGCTTTGGCCACGGCTTCCTGGGCCTGATCTTTGGCGAGGTTGGCCTGGGCCTGGTCAAGGGCTGATTCAAAGGGCCGTTGATCGAGCGTAAAGAGCAACTCTCCCTTTTTCACCGTCTGGCCTTCGGCAAAATGGACTTTGAGCAACTCGCCTGACACCAGCGACCGAATCTGCACCGTTGACGACGCTTCGACGTTGCCAATCGCCCGAATCTGAATCGGGATGTTTTTCTTTTCAACCGGCTGGGCTGAAACCGGCACCGGATCGGGTGTCGGTGCTGGTCGTTTGGCACCACGACCTGGGAATTTTGAAGCGACGGTTGCTCCGACAATGGTCACGACCACCAGCGCAACGGCAACCATCCAACCACGACCGCGTTTTTTGGGAGGCGCGGGTTTGGGTTCAGGCTGCGGTGCAGCGGGTGTTTCAAGTGCCTCATGTGACATTGGTTTTGTCTCCGACAAGGTGAGATATGAATGTGAGCGTTGGAAAAGTTGCTCAGGGAAGCTGTGTGCCGGGCGGGCAAGTGACCGGTTGAGGTCGGCATCGGACAAGAAGACGGTGTGAGGACGGTCCTGTAGCGGACCTGCGTGTCCGCCACTGTGTGTTCGCCCCTAACAGGGGAAATACCTTTCAATTGGATTCCTGTCAAGACGGATTAACCTGTTCCTGGAAAACGGAGGGGCGGACCACCGTGTCCGCCCCAAGGTATCTGCTGGTTAGAACCAATTGCCGCACAGGTCTCAGGTCAATTCCAATGTTGGAAAATACAAAAGGCGGACACGTAGGGGCGGACCTACGTGTCCGCCCCTGCGTGTCCGCCTGATTGTTTTCAATCCCGCGCAGGTCAAAGGTCAATTCCGACGCCAGATTGAGATATCGGTCGTCTACCCATCACCACGTTTCAATCCCCACGCAGGTCAAAGGTCAATTCCGACCAAGGATCGAGGTGCGAACAGTGACGCCTATGTTCGAAAGGTTTCAATCCCCGCGCAGGTCAAAGGTCAATTCCGACGGGTTAGAAAATCTCTGGAAAACTGGAATACCGCTTGTTTCAATCCCCGCGCAGGTCAAAGGTCAATTCCGACACAAGGAGTCATGTATGAAAACTACCGTACCGCCGAGTTTCAATCCCCGCGCAGGTCAAAGGTCAATTCCGACTCGGATCAAGTCTGGGATCAAGTCTGGGATCAAGGTTTCAATCCCCGCGCAGGTCAAAGGTCAATTCCGACGTGATAAAGCTTTGGGTGAATGGCCCATGAATTGTCGGGTTTCAATCCCCGCGCAGGTCAAAGGTCAATTCCGACAAAGAAAAACGTTTCGACGCAAATTACCCTGACGTGCAAGTTTCAATCCCCGCGCAGGTCAAAGGTCAATTCCGACGGGAAATCAGTCCAACACGTATTTGTCTATACTCCTGATGTTTCAATCCCCGCGCAGGTCAAAGGTCAATTCCGACGAGAAGGCGATTATGGAAAATTTTGGCATTGCTTGGGTTTCAATCCCCGCGCAGGTCAAAGGTCAATTCCGACGGAACGAGGTAACACCAATAGCGGTGTCTCTCAATGTTGTTTCAATCCCCGCGCAGGTCAAAGGTCAATTCCGACGACGAAATGAAAGTTCCGATCGGTGGCTTAGTCGGCTAGTTTCAATCCCCGCGCAGGTCAAAGGTCAATTCCGACACCGTCGAGTATACGTTGTCAGGCATCCCCACCCAATTGTTTCAATCCCCGCGCAGGTCAAAGGTCAATTCCGACTTCGTTCACCGGACATTTTGGGCGTCTGTTATGAGTTTCAATCCCCGCGCAGGTCAAAGGTCAATTCCGACAGCGGCATACTTAACTTGTTTCGCTACAATAGGTTACAGAGCCAAAATGGCTAACCCAATCGGATTGTGGGGAAAGGTGAAGCATGATTTTTTCGGAATTTGTCTAAATTATCAACGAACTGGTTGATGGAAAAGGGTTTATGGTTTTCGGCTAACCTCCCCGGTTTTGAGGGTAGGTTGGGGTTAGCCGGAATGTGATGTGAAGTGTGGAAACATCTTACTCTCGTTCGCTGCCAGGGTCAAAACTTGATTTGTTTGATTGGGAGTTTTTTTCTTTATTCTCAATTCTTCATTTACCGCTTGCCGTCCAGATTGGCCCATTCGCCGGATTGGATAAAGGATGCCCAAAAGTAAGGATGCCGCCGTTTTGGGTTCTTGAGCATTTTGAGCTGGACGGTTCGCAGGGCAGCACTCCGGCCAGCTCCGGCTTTGAGTCGCTGGTAATACTCAACCATGAGTTCAGTCGTGGCTTTGTCTGAAACCGCCCACAAACTCATCATCTGGGTTTCGCTCCCCGCCAACACCAGGGCCCGGCGCAGGCCATAAATGCCTTCCTGATTATTTTTCACCTCTCCGAGCCCGCTGTCACAGGCGGAAAGGACCACCAGCCGGGTACCCCACAAATTCAGTTGCGAGGCTTCCAAAGCGGTCAGAATACCATCGTTTTCCTGGCTTCCGCCTCGATTTGCTCCCGCAAAAAAAAGCCAGGACCGCAACAGCGGGTTGATGCTCTGGATAGTTCCAGGTTGTGGAGCCGGTTCACTTTTCAGCCCAATCTGGCGCGGTGTGCCGTCGGTGAGTGTATTCGCGTCTGAAAGGTCATCTAAAAAATAGCCGTGCGTTGCAATATGAAGAATCGAAGGCTTGGAAATTGATTTGAGAGTTGTTTCGGTTGCCTCGCGCTCCATTTTCAAACTTGCCCCAGGGAGGAGCGCCTTGAGCCGGGTGCCTTCCTGGTGGGTTCCTTCCAGTCGTGAAAGCGGGGAAAATGATTGACCGAAGAGCTGCGGCCCATTTCCGTCAGCATAATCCGGGTCAGCCACCACCAGCGGCGGTGACTGGCTTTCAAGCTTGACCTGTAATCGAACCAGGTCGCGCCCGCTCGTCAGGTAGGTAATCAAATATTTCTCAACCAGGAAATGTCCTTTTTCATCAATGAATGCCGCAAATGGAACCAGATTGAGTGCTCTGTCTGGTGAAATGAGCAGGTGAGTACTGGTACCAATCAATGCTCGCACCGGTTTCATCACCAGTTGATCAAGTTTTTGGGCAGGGGAAATCAGGTTTTGTTGTGAATGGTCTGGTTTTCCAACAACTTGCAGGATCCGCGTCCCCTGGGTCAGATAAATTGACTTTCGGAAACTGGCAACGGCCTGATCAATTGCAGTGGTATCTCCCAGATCGGCCCATTTCGGATCGCCCTGACTGGTCAGCACATACACCGCATAGCGCCGCGGACCAAGTCCACCCGTTTTCAGGTCAGTTTCCTGATAGGTGGCATATTCGACCAACGCCGCACCGGGTGGAATCGCTTTTTGGACAGCTTCAAGTGAAATTTCCTGTGTCTGAGCGCGAAACTCAGCACTCCGGGCACTGACGTTGCCTTCAAGCTGATCAACGGTTGCTTCCAGTTGTTTGAGGTCAGCACGGTACTTTTCAGGATCGCGCGGTCCAGGTCCTTTGAGCATCAGGTTTGAAAGCCGGGTTTTGGCCGCTGCCAGCTTATCCAGCAGGACCTTATCTTCCGGAGCTGCCTGTTTGCGCAAAGTCTCGATTCCTTCGGCCATCGCGTCAAGAATCCGCCCTTTGCGCTGCAAAACTATTGTCACTGCTGCCCGGAGCGCCTCCCGGTTTTGCGGCGCTGACTGAATGTGTAAAGCAATAGTCCGCTCGGTTCGGTTGCTTGTGGTATTTAAATAGAGCAACTTCTGGCGTTCTGAACCCCAACCCAGATTTCGTCTCAAATCGTGCTCCGAGGCTTCGTTACTGCGCACTCGCACGGCAATCGCTTGCTCCAAATCACCTTTGCACTGATAGAGCACCGACAAATTGCTCAAGGTTGTGGCCACCTGCCGATTTTCAGGGCCTAAAATTTGCTCTCGAATGATCAAGGCTTTCCGGTAATTCACTTCCGCATTGGCCAGATCACCTTTTTTCTGATACAGACCCGCCAGATTGTTATAGTCAGTGGCCAGATCTGGATGGTTTGGCCCAAGAACCTTTAGATTTCGAGCGACTACCTTTTGCAAAATCGGTTCCGCCCGCTCTAAATCTCCCCGGTCCTGATATAAAAAGGCCAGATTGCTCAGAGTCGTGATGGTTAAGGGGTGCTCCGGCCCAAGTTTTTGTTCCTGAATCGTCAGTGCTCGCTGAAATATTTGTTCCGCTCGGGCGCGGTCACCCTGTTTGAGAATCAACCCGGCCAGGATGTTGAGCGTGTTGGCAAGGGTCGGATGATCAGCGCCATACACTTTTTCCTGAACTGGCAGGGCTTTTTCAAAATATGATTCAGCCCCTTGCAGGTCTCCCTTTTCAGAATAGAGCATACCAAGGTTGATATAACTGGCGGCCACGCTTGGGTGAGAAGGACCAAAAACTTTCTCATGGATGGCCAGTGATTGCCGAAAATAAGGCTCGGCCCGGAGATACTCGCCCTTGTCCTGATAGAGCAATCCCAGGTTATTGAGACTGAGCGCCACACCTGGATGGTCTGGCCCCAGGACTTTTTTCCGGAGTTCAAGCGCCCGTAAAAACAATGGTTCAGCTTCGTCAAATTTGCCTTCCAACCAGAACAACCGTCCCAGACTGTTGACGCAAAAGGCAACGTTGGGATGTTCAGGGCCTAATTCCTTTTCAAAAATGGTCAATGCCCGTTGAACCAGCGGTCGAGCCCGCTGATAGTCGCCCTTGGCCCGGTACAGTTCAGCAAGATTGTAGACACTTTCCGCCACATCCGGATGGTTTGGGCCAACCGTCTTTTCCATAATGGCAATTGCCCGGAGATACAGCGGTTCCGCCGTCGGGTAATCCCCTTTTGATTTACAGACCAGGGCGAGAATATTCAAGCTTTCAGCCAGGTCGTGATGTTCAGAACCGAGTTGTTTTTCTCGAATGGAAATCGCTCGCCGGGCACACTGTTCGGCCCGCGCGTAATCCGCTTTGTCATAAAGGATTGTCGCGAGCAGGGTTAAACATCTGGCGGTCAGCGGATGTTCGTCACCAAAGGTTTTCTCGCTTTGAGCCAGGGCTTTCTGTACAGTGGCCAGAGCCTCGTCGTATTTGCCCGCTTCTTCCAGCTTTTTTGCCTGAGTGTACAGGGTTGTGATCTCGGTTTCAGCCGATTTTGAAGAGGTCGCGGCCTGATCTTGAGCCAGCATAACCGGTGGGAACACCAGTGTTGAAACCAGCAGGCAGGTCACAACGGTCAGGATACTTCTCAGAAAACCAGAGTTCTTCATTTTCTGGACTCCATCAGACTAATACTACAACGAGGTTTTAATAAAAAACCGAGTTTTGAGCCCAGGAACTCCCGCGTAGGCACGCTAGCCCAGGGTGCAACCCTGGGACCAACGGCCCGACCTCCCTCCCGCCCCACCGTCAACCCAGGGTTTCGAAGACTCCACCCTGGGCTACGAGCCATCACCCGCTTCGCAGGTTAAAACCGAAACCTCGTTGTAACTAAATACTCCTGGAAATTTATGGCTTTCCAGAAAAAGGTTCAGAGTATCGTCTTCAGACGAGAGATTTTTCTTCCGTCCGACTCGGTATTTCTCACGCCTGAAGGCGTTACTCTGAACTTGTTTTCTCGCTTGCCGTCCAGATTGGCCCATTCGCCGGATTGGATAAAGGATGCCCAGTAATAGGGATGGCGGCGAACCGGGCTTTTGAGCATTTTGAGTTGTACCTGGCGGAGCGCTTCGCTACGGCCTTCCCCAGCTTTTAAGCGCTGATAGTAATCAACCATCAAATCACGGGTGGCGGTATCTGAAACCGGCCACAGGCTCATCATTTGTGATTCGCTCCCGGCCAGGACCAGTGCCCGACGCAGTCCATACACGCCATCGCCAACTTTGACATCTCCCAAACCGGTGTCACAGGCGGAAAGGGTAACCAGTTTGGTGCCCCATAAATTCAGGCTGGCGGCTTCAAGCGCGGTCAAGGTGCTGTCGTTTTCGGTCTGACTGTCACTGCGATTGGCGCCGGCAAAAAAGAGCCCGGAGCGCAAGAGGGGATTGGTTTGATGAACCGTTTCCGGGTTGAGATCAAGCGAGTGGAGTTTGGTTAAATTCCGGGTGCCGCCCTCAGTCACGGAATCAGCCTGGGAGGTTCCTTTTAAGAAAAAGCCGTGCGTGGCAATGTGGACCAGCGCTGGTTTGACGGCTGATTTCAGCGCCTGTTTGGTGGCCTCGGATTCCATTTTGAGGGTGGCTTCCGCAAACAAGGCTTTGAGTTGCGAGCCTTCCTGATGGGTTCCGCCAAGCCGAGCCAGTGGTGAAAATGATTGGCCAAAGAGTTTTGGGCCAGAGCCTGTGTCATAGTCTGGATCGGCCATCACCAGAGCTGGGGACTGGCTTTCGATTTTGACTTGCAACCGGAGCAAATCGCGCCCGCTCGTCAGGTAGGTCAAGGAATACTTTTCGACCAGAAATTTCCCTTTTTCATCCATCAGCGCCGCAAAAGGAATCAGGTTGAGCGCGCCATCCGGCGAAATGAGCAGGTGTTTGCGCGAGCCCAGGAACGAACGCACGGGCTTCATAACCAGTTTTTCAAGCCTCTGGGCTGCCGGCTTCACCTCTTGAGCCAGATCTTTTTTGGCACTGCTCAACGTCTGTCGTAAGGCCCCAACCGCTGTTTCAATCAGTTCGGCATCGCCCAGGTCCGCCCATTTGGGGTCACCGGTTTGGGTCAGCACATACGCCAGATACCGGCGCTTCGCAAACGTATCGGTTTTGGCGTCATAGGGCCGATAGGAAACAAACTCGACCAGCGCGGCATCATCGGGGACGGCTTTTTGGATTGATTCAAGCGAAATCGGCTGGGTTTGGGCGCGATATTCGGCGCTACGAACACTCACTTTGGCTTCAACCTGGTCAACCTGATCGGTCAGTTCTTTGATTTGCGCCTGATACGCGTCACTCGTTTGAGTATCAGGACCGCGCAAGATCAAACTGGAGAGCCGGGTTTTGGCCTGCGCCAGTTCACTCAAAAGTCCTCGATCTTCGGGCGAGGCCCGGCGTTGCAATTCTTCGATGCTTTCAGCCATTGCATCCAGCCCGCGTCCTTTACGCCGGAGAACAACGGTTAACCCGGCACGCAACGCAGCACGGTTTTTTGGTGCCGTCTGGGCGTGAAGCGAAATCGTGACATCGGTTTTGGGGTTGGTCGTCAACAAATAGAGCAATTTCTGGCGTTCGGAGCCGGTCACCAGATTGCGGCATAAATCACGCTCGGTCACCTCATTGCCCCTGGACAGCAATGCAACCGTCTGGTCAACGTTGCCTTCAGCCAGATTGAGCAACGCCAGATCAGTCAGGCTGGCGGCCACGTCTGGATTTTCCAAACCAAGCGCCTTTTCCCGAACTGTGAGCGCCCGAGTGAGCAAGGGTTCGGCGGCGGCAAATTTTCCCTGCTGGCGATAGATTGCCGCCAGAAGTTGAAGGCTCAGGGCCACTTCAATGTGTTCGGGACCCAAGAGTTTCTCGCGCATGGCCAAAACCTTGAGGTGGAGCGCTTCGGCCTGGGCCAGATCACCTTTTTCCTTCATCAACTCAGCCTGTCCAAAAAGGCAATCCGCCACGAGCCGATGCTCTTTTCCAAAGCCTTTTTCCCGCAACACCAATGCGCGCTGATAAACGGGTTCGGCTTTGCCAAACTCACCCATCGCGCGATACAAATCACCCAGGTTCACCAGATGAACGGCGACACTCGGATTGTCAGCGCCTCTGGCTTTTTCCCACAGCACCAGCGCGCGCTGATAATAAGGTTCGGCTTTTTCATAATCACCCTTGGCCCGGTACATCGAAGCCAGGTAGTCGAGCGTCTGGGCGACATAATTACTTTCCGGAGCAATCTTTTCCGCCAATACCAGCGAACGGTTCAAGAGCGGTTCGGCTTTGGCATAGTCGCCGGTATCAAGGTAGATCGAAGCCAAAATGCACAGGCTCTGGGTAATCTTCCAGTGATCGGGCCCGACGGTTGTTTCCCAAATGGCGTGGGTGCGTTGATAGAGTTCTTCAGCCCGGTCAAAGTCGCCTCGAAGTTGATAGAACAACCCAAGTTGATAAATGAAATTTCCGACTCGTTCGTGGACGGGTCCATGGATTTTTTCGGCAATGGCGCAGGCACGTAAATAATAAGGCTCCGCCGGGGCATAATTGCCGCTATCCTTATATAATAAGGCCAGCCCGTTGAGACTGACGGCGACTTCCAGATGGTCTGGTCCCAGCGCTTTTTCCCGAATGGCAAGGGCTTGCTTATAGAATGGCTCCGCCCGCTTAAAATCACCTCCCAGTTTGAGCATCACGGCATAACGATACACGGCACCGGCTACTTTGTGATGCTCTGGCCCAAACACCTTTTCGCGGAGTGCAATCGTCTTCAGGTAATACTCTTCAGCTTTGGCCCGATCAGGTTTGGTGCCGTAGGTGATGGAAATATTCAGCAGACAATCTGAAGCCAGCGCCGTTTCCGGTCCAAATACAGCAGTGCATTTTTCAAGCGCCTGGGTCGCCGTGGTCACGGCTTCGTCATACTTGCGGGAACTCCGAAGTTTTTGAGCTTGTTCAAGCAGTTTTCTGACTTCCTGTTCGGCCAGATCCTGGGGAGTTGCAGGGCGCAGTGCTTCAACGGTTAATCCATATTTTCCAGGGGAGGCGGTTGAAACCAGGGGCGAGACTTCAAACCGGTAGTCACCCGCAGTTTCAACCAGCAGCGAAATCGGGTCCCGGCTTTGATCGCCCTCCGAACCATCTTGTTCAAGGATTTGTTTGCCATCGGGACCAAACAGCCGATATACCAGCGGAAGGTCCGTTTGCTTAACCAAAACACTCAGGTACTCGCCGGTTTTGAGCGATGCCTGGTACGTGTGCCGGTCACCGCCTTTGATCTCCCGGTCGAGCGAGAGACCAGGGGTCAGGGGTCGGGGGTTAGGGGCCAGGGCTTGCAAAACCGGATTCCGGGTTCCGGGTTCCGGGTTCCGGGCATAAACATGGGGTGTGAGCGATGGTTCAAAGATTGCGGTAGGCAACGCACACAGGAAACCGCCTTGCATCAAAGTGAGACAGGTCAGACTGACAACAGCGATTGATTTGACCTTGATCAGCATAGCCACCACATCTCCATAGCTTTTTGATGAAGGAAAATTCGAAAACCCGGAACCCTAAATCCTGACAAGATGACCAACTGACAAGGTGACAAGGTGATTTCTTTCATTCCTCATCCCTCATCCCTCATCCTTTCCGAAAACCCGAAACCCTGTTTTCAAGCCACTTTCGCTGTGTAACCCAATTTCTTGATTCGCTCAATGATGATTTGCTCTGAAACGGCAATCGGGTCAAAGGTGATTTCGGCGCGTTTCTTGTCCAGGTTGACTTTGCAACTTTTCACGCCAGCGATTGAAGCCACATCGGTTTCAATTGCCCGAACACATCCGTTACAATGCATTCCTTCAATTGCAAACCGAACCGTTTTGTTGGCCTTCACCGCTTTGCTCAGGAGTGGTCTCAGCGAAGGTGTTTGAGGAATCACCGCCGCCGTCACATCCAGGTTGGTTACAACCAGCCAGAAAATCGTCAATAAAAACAAGACTGAGTCTATTTTCATAAAAACCTTTTCAATTGAAAAATGATTTGGGATTGGAGGAAACCGGACTTTACCACATTTAAAGCGAGTAGTGAGTAGCGAGTAGCGAGTAGTCAGGTTAAGTGAAATAGCAAAATGGCGAAATAGTGAAATAGCGAAATAGCCTTTTTCAGAAGAAGATTCCCTCCTGGGAACTACAAGGAGAAACCTATGTCTCTTCGAATTGAAAAAAATGGACCGTTGACGACTGTGATTTTAGATCGTCGCGAAGTCCGCAATGCGGTTGACCGCCCGACGGCTCAAGCCCTGGCTGATGCGTTCCGTGAATTTGAAGCTGATTCAAATGCCCTGGTTGGGGTGTTGTGCGGCGACCACGGAACGTTTTGCGCCGGAGCTGATTTAAAAGCGATTGCCACCGGAACCGGAAACCGGTTGGAACCGACCGGGGATGGACCAATGGGGCCCTCGCGAATCGTGCTTTCCAAACCTGTGATTGCTGCCATTTCGGGGTATGCCGTGGCTGGCGGACTCGAACTGGCCTTGTGGTGCGACCTTCGCGTGATGGAAGCCGATGCCGTGGCAGGTGTGTTTTGCCGTCGGTGGGGAGTTCCTCTCATTGACGGAGGTACGGTTCGACTTCCCCGATTGATTGGGCTGAGTCGTGCCCTGGATTTGATCCTGACCGGACGGCCAGTTCTGGCAGAAGAAGCATTGAGCCTGGGACTGGTCAATCGGGTCGTTCCGACAGGGAAAGCTCGCGAAGCCGCCGAGGAACTTGCCTGGCAACTCGCCGCCTTTCCACAAACCTGCCTGCGGGCAGATCGCATTTCCGCTTATGAAAGTTTTGACCGACCACTCGAAGCCGCCATGGCCTTTGAATTTGAGAATGCCAAACCTGTGTTACAGGCTGAAACCCAGGCCGGAGCCCAACGCTTTGCCGAAGGCGCCGGACGTCACGGCGCATTTGATTCCAAAGCACCAACAAAGTCTTGAAAAGAGCCTTGCAAACCTATTTTGTCCACGCGTGGACAAACCACTTAACTCTCTGAATTGACTTGAGTTCTTCAATCATTCGTGACGAGTTTTTGTATGTGTTGCCCGTGGACAAAAGACTAACAAATTGATACCACTGTGACTGAATAAGAATCCAGCAAGAACCCCAGGTCTTTTATCTTCATTCTTCATTCCTCTTCGGTTTTCCTCTGTGTTCCTCTGTGTCCTCTGTGGTGAGATTTTGTTTCCCTTAATTGATCTTCCTGGTTTGATTCAGAAAAGGCTGACCTTCGGCAGTAAGAATCGTCAGTGGATAAATCGCCGTCCCGTAAGCCACCTGTCGGAGAATGTTTACGACTTCCTCGCCGCGCAACGGAAGCTGATCAATTTCCTCCAGGGTTAACCAGGCAGCTTCGAGGGAGTCTCCATCAGGAGTGCTCTTCGGCGGAGTGTCATCAACTGGATGCGCCGTAAAAATCACTCTGAAGCGGGTGCTGCCTTCCAGCGAGGGTGAGTGCTCAAATCGCAGCACACCATCAACTTCGATTGGAATTCCAGCTTCTTCAAGCGTTTCGCGTTGGGCGGCTTTCACCAGGGACTCACCCGGCTCAACCCGTCCTGCCGGAAGGTACCATAACTGGCCGTGCTTGCGTTCGTGAACCAGTAAAAACCGGTGGCCGAGTCGAACCACTACCAACACAAAAAACCAGGTTGGGGTCGGTTGTTTTACCATTGAACCTCCTTTTTGTCCACGCGTGGACAAACCACTTAACTCTCTGAATTGACTTGAGTTCTTCAATCATTCGTGACGAGTTTTTGTATGTGTTGCCCGTGGACAAAAGACTAACAAATTGATACCACTGTGACTGAATAAGAATCCAGCATAAAGGCGTCGGTGACTTCCTGCCGGGTGAAATACACCGTGTGATAGACCTCCGGCGTTTTGCCAAAGTCCAGTTTGTCTTTAATGAAGTTTCCAGCCTGCGGATCAATCCGGGTCATGGACGGCGTGTCCACCACCAGATCATTGGCCGTTCCACGCATCAATTCATCCACCACGCCATCCGCGACCCACTGCAACAGCCGTTTGGAGAGTTCCTTGGGTTCGTGCCTCCCAAGGAGTTTGGGTTCGAAATCGGCCACCACGGCAAAATAATTGCTGGTTTCAGCCGTTGGCTGCCCAGGCTGCGTCTGGTTGATGGTCCGAATAAAATCACCGTCTGGCTCCATCGCGGCCAATCCTGGCACGGCTTTATCCGTGATTGCCGCCGTGGAAAACCATTGAATGAAATTTCCAATCCCGGACAGCATTTCGCCCAGCAGGTCGCCGGTTGCCGGATTTCCTGAAATCACTCCGATCACTTTTTCAGCCGCAACCGCCAGATTGGTATACAGGTCAATTAAATATTGCCAGTTCTCCGGTTCGGCCATCAGCGTTCCACCATTGGCGGCGGCCACAAAGACGATGTGGTCGAAACCGGCTTTCCAGGTGGCACCCGGCAAAACCAGTTCGGCGAAGCTCCGAAAAACCAGCCCGCCTCGGCTATGCGTGACCACATCAAAATGCGGAGGCTGATTCCACTGGTACTGGCTCAGCGTGGTGAGCAAATCAGTGGCGTTCACTTTCGGGTCTACGCTCAGGGTTTTGTGGTCAAACCCAATCACGGCATCATAGTTCGCCAGGGCCGTTTCCAGAAACTTCTTACCATACTCGCTGGCCGTGAGTGCCCCAAAGGCACCTTTGGTACTGCTAAACGTGCCGTGGATAAAGAGCAGAATTCTGGCTGGACGATCAGACCGACTGGCCACCGAAGACAAATCAACCCCAGGTTTCCAATCTTCCAAAGTGCTCGAAGGCATCGAAATCAGTCCCTGCTGGATATCGCGTTCCAAAAATTCAGCCGTCTGGCCAACCACCCAGTCACCAGCAAACTTCAGAACATAGGCTTTGATTTTATCGGCGAGAAAATTTCCCAGAAGTCCCCGCTCCTTTGGCTGGTCTTCTCCGGCATCGGATTCCACACTAAACTCAAAGTCGAGTAGTTTTTCTCCGGCAGTTTCAACTTGTTTCAACAATGTGCCATCGTCTGAGGCTTCAACTTTGGGAACCTCCGGGAGCTTTGGTTGTGGAAAGCTCCAGGTATACATCCCATCCTGTTCCAGCAACACAACCGCATGCTCAGAAGGCAACACCGGAAGGCTCATTTTGAACGTCTGACGTTTGGCTAGCCTTCCAATCAGTTTCAGTCCTTCGGGCGGCAACAGGGAAACCGGCTCTAATTCAAGCTGATCCATCTGTTGAAATCCTTTTTTCAGCATGGATTGAATCAGTTTATCCCGGCCTTTAAACTCTTCGAGTGTATCAAGAAGCAACTTCGGACCTTCGGGAAGCTCTGGCAGGTCAGGAAGTTCAGGCGTTTCAGGAAGTTCGGGTAACTCAGGAAGGATATCGCTTATCAGTGATTCATCGTGTTGTAGCTCGGCTTCAAGGAGCTTAAAGGCATCTGGAAGCACAATTGACAGGCCGCTCCGTCGCTTGATGGTGTTCATAAGGCAGCATCCTTTGTGGTCAGGCTGAAGGGAATTGCAAAGTTAGAAAACTGACAGGGGTTGTTGGAAAAGTATGTGCTATCTTAGTTGGAGTTTTTTGAGAAGAAAAGGAGAAGTTTATGTGGTTTACTTTTTTTCGAGTTGGGTTGATATTTTTGTGGCTTGCCTTCTTTAGCCAGCCTTATCTGGCAATCCAAATTCCTCATCAACCCGGCACCAGTCAGATAAATCCATCGGATGATACCGCCTGCTTACCAGGTCAATGGGTTCGTAAGGCTTATCCCAATCTGGTGGTTGGCAAAGTGATTCAAACAGTAGTCAGCAAAAAGTATGACACGACAACTCATTATCAGAGTGAAGTAGTTGTAACAAATGTACTTAAAGGAAAACCTGATTTACTTGACCAAAAATTCTCCGTCAAAAGTTATGACGGGAACTTTGAATCCGATTTCCAGGGCATTTACCCACCACTCCAACCTGATGAAATTGGAATCTGGCTGGTGTTATCTCCTCTCAGTGGTCGAAGACCAATCGCAATCCTTAATGGAAACTTTTCACATCTATTTCCTTGCCGAAAAAATGTGCACCCTGAATTTGAACAGATTCTCGAATTTGCTCAGATTGTTTCAGAAGTTCATCAAACGGCACCAGAACTGCAGACCCAACTGGTCAGACAGTATGCCGTCAGTTTAAACCGCGAAGTTTCGTTCTTTGCTGTCTGGTGGCTGTTGCATTCCGAATGTCCTGAAAACGTGGAGTATTTGAAGCAGATGTTTTTTGAAGGGAACCTCCCGGTTTTAAGCCAACTGTATTTTGATCGCCAAATGGGAAATGTCTATTCAAAACAACCTTCCGCTGCCGAACAATGGCGAAATCAGGCTGAACGAATGGCCTGGCTTTTCCAATTGTCACAGCATCGCTTTGACCCAAGAGAGGCCCAATTTTTCAAATCTTCCTGTTGGGATGCAATTTACACTAAATCATTGAATTCAAATTATTTTTGTGGATTTATGAACCGGACTGCCCAAAACACCAGTCTTCCATTTAACGACCGTCAGGAATTATTCCACTTTGCCATCCATCGGGAAGTAGAGAGAAAGAGTTTATCCGAAAGAGAGGCAATTGATCAGTATCTCTGGTTTATTGAACAAAATGTGAATCAACCGGGAATTGATAGAACCTGGTATCGGCTCATCTTTTCACCGGTAACACAACCCCAAATTGATCGAATGAGCCAGTCGATCAAGATGACGACAAATCCAGAGGCGCTGAAGCGGTGCAACTGTGTGTGGGCAATGTATCGGAATTTATTACTTCATTCAAAATGCCTGCCGGAACTCAAATAATACCTGGTCAAAGATATCATTTTTTGAAGCATGGGGACCTGTCACCACTTTTTCAGCCAGCGACAAGTCGCTGCATACCAAAGCGGCAACAAGTTGCCGCACTCCAAAATGCAAAGAGTGCTTTTATTTCAGGATAAATTTTGGTTTGATTGCACTTCTTCACCAAATCTGAATTATCCCTCACATTTTGCCCGGTAAAAGGACTCACCGTTTATGGATTTGAACCTGACTCCGTCTGAATTGCAGTTTCGTGATGAACTTCGCACCTGGCTGGCCGCCAACCTTCCCAAAAATCAACCCAAACCTGGGGCCTCTGAAAGTGATTCGGCATATCTCGATTTCCTTCGCGAGTGGCAGAAAACTCTGTTTGAAGGCGGGTGGGCCGGCATTTCCTGGCCGAAAGAGTACGGAGGGCGCGGTGCCACGCTGATGGAGCAGGCCATTTTTCAGGAAGAACTCGCCCACGCCAATGCTCCCGAATTGATTGGGACGATTGGACTGGCGCTGGTTGGCCCAACCATTATCGCGATGGGAACGGATGAACAGAAAAAATACCATCTGCCCAAAATCCTCTCTGGCGAAGAAATCTGGTGTCAGGGATTTTCCGAACCCAATGCCGGCAGTGATCTGGCTTCCCTTTCAACCAAAGCCGTGCTCGATGGCGACCACTTTGTGATCAACGGGCAGAAAATCTGGACCAGTTTTGCTCATTTTGCCGACTGGTGTTTGCTGCTGGTGCGAACCGACCAGGATGCTGCCAAACACAAAGGCATCACCTGTCTGCTGACCGATATGCACACCGAAGGGATTTCGGTTCGTCCGTTGCGGATGATGTCTGGAGATTCGGCTTTCAACGAAGTGTTTTTCACCGATGTCCGCGTACCGGTTTCGCAGGTTCTAGGCAAAATCAACCACGGATGGACCACGGCGATTGCGGCACTGATGAACGAACGCGCCAACCTTGGCTCTGGATTGCAGGTCATTTTTAAACGCAACCTCGAAGCCCTGATTGCCTGCTCGAAAACGCTGTTGCGAAACGGGGCTCCGGCCAGTCAGGATCCGCTGGCTCGTCAAAAAATTGCCCAAATCCATATCGAACTTGAGATTCTGGGCTTAAACACCATGCGGGCGCTGACATCGCTGAAGAAAACTGGCATTCCAGGTGCGGAAGGTTCGATTTCCAAGCTCTACTGGAGTGAAATGAACCAGAAACTGCAGCAATACGCCCAGGAAATCCTTGGCCCCTATGCCCAACTGAGCGATTTTGACGACGGCATCTGGTCCTACGGCTACCTCCGTGCACGAGGCAACACCATCGAAGCCGGAACGAGCGAAATCCAGCGCAACATCATTGCCGAGCGCGTGCTTGGCCTGCCGAAGAGCTACTAGGCTGAGCAAAAGCGAAGTTGCGAAATAGTGGATTGTGATAAATGCTTGTTATCTTCTCAAACACATCACTTGTGTTGGGAAACATTCAGGTACCTCAATCAAATTGACTTAACGAGCTACTGACTACTGACTACTGACTTATGGAATTTGTCCTCAACGAACTGCAACAGGATTTTAAAGAACAAACCCGCAAGCTGCTCAAACGCGAATGCACACCGGAACGCGTTCGGAAATTGATGGCCACTGATACCGCGCACGATGAAACGCTCTGGAAAACCATGGCCGAACAGGGATGGCTGGGCCTCACGCTGCCTGAAGATTGTGGCGGACTGGGTCTTGGGTATGTCGAACTCGCCGTGATTGCCGAGGAAATGGGCCGGGCGTGTCTGCCGGGCGCCTTTCTGGCCAATGTGTTTGCGAGTGCGTTGATTGCCGAAGCCGGAAATGCCAGCCAAAAAAGCCAGTACCTGGCCGGTATTGCCAGCGGCGAACTCAAAGCCACCGTTGCGTTCCTTGAAGCGGGGGCGCAGTGGAACCCAACCACCATTTCATTCCCGGCGGTACATCAGGACGATCATTTTCTGCTGAATGGGCAAAAACTGTTTGTGCCCGATGCTGAAACGGCGGATGTCATCGTCTGTGTAGCGCGGTCAAATAATCAGTTGGTGCTGATTCCGGTTGAAAAGACTTCAAATGGTGTTCAAATCAAACCCATGCCGGCCATGGACAGCACCCGCAAATGGTATCAGGTCAATTTTGAAGGCGTGTCGGTCCCTGAAACAGCGGTGCTCGGTGCTGACGGCAATTCACAAGCGGCTCTGGAACACGCCATCGAAATTGCCACCGTCGCCCTCTGTGCCGAAATGGTCGGTGGAATGCAGTGGGTGCTTGAAACGGCGGTCGAATACGCCAAAGTCCGGCATCAATTTGGAAAACCGATTGGGTCGTTTCAGGCAGTTCAACACCAGTGCGCTGATATGTTGTTGATGACCGAAAGTGCCCGGTCGGCAACGCTGTTTGCGGCGTGGGCGTTGAGTGTCAACGATCCACGGGCGACAGAAGCCGTTTCCATTGCCAAAGCCTATTGCTCGGATGCCTACCGCGAAGTTTGCCACCGTGGCGTTCAAGTCCATGGAGGCATTGGCTTTACCTGGGAATATGACCTGCAACTCTACGTCAAACGCAGCAAGTCATCCGAAGCGTTCTTTGGAGATGCGATTTACCACCGCGAACGCCTTGCCCAACTGATCATTGACCAGGTCTCCAAATAATTCCTCAATTTTTGAACCACAGAGGACGCCGCAGGAACACAGAGGAATCCACAGAGGAATTCAGATTTCTTTTCTTCATTCTTCATTCTTCACTCTTCATTCGGTTTTCCTCTGTGTTCCTCTGCGTCCTCTGTGGTAAAGAATTCGACCTGCTTTTTTCTCTGAACCCTATCTGATATGACCTTTGACAAACTCAAACCCAAAGTCATCGTCACTGGCCCGCTTTTTGATGAACCGGTTGAAATCATCACTACCATTCCGATCACTCCAACCCAGGTGAAGCTGATTGGGAAAGGCGTCAAGAGCGGCAAAGTCCACGAACCGATCTTAAATGCCGAACAGGTTGCCATGCTCACGGGTTCGCCCGAAACAGCCCTCTTTGACGGCGACCCGCACCGGTTTCGGCTGGGGATCGAGGCCCTGCGCATCGGGCTGGCCTATGAATACGACCCGTTCTTTTCGCTCTCGATTGCCCGCGTTGACCCACTGCCGCACCAGTTGGAAGCCGTGTATGACTATTTTCTCAAGCTGCCCCGCATTCGGTTTTTACTCGCTGACGACCCTGGCGCTGGAAAGACGATTATGGCCGGGCTGCTCATCAAGGAATTAAAAATCAGAGGGTTGATCAAGCGAATTTTGATCCTCACGCCCGCCAACCTGACCTTTCAATGGCAACGCGAAATGCGCGACAAGTTCCGCGAAGACTTCCAGATTATCAAGGGCGATGTGCTCCGGCTCAATTATGGTTCCAACCCCTGGCAGGAAAAAGATCAGGTGATTGCCTCGATTTCGTGGGCCTCGGTAATCGAAGACGCCAAAGACAGCCTGCTCCGGTCTGACTGGGATCTGGTGATTGTGGACGAAGCCCACAAAATGAGCGCCTATAGCAGCGATAAAAAGACGCTGGCGTACAAACTGGGCGAAGCCCTGCAGAACCGCACCGACCATCTGTTGCTGATGACGGCCACGCCGCACAAAGGCGACCCCGACAACTTCCGGCTGTTTCTGGAATTGCTCGACAAAGAGGTGTATGGCGACATTAAGAGCCTCGAACACGCCATGGAGCGCAGCAGCGCGCCGTTTTACCTGCGCCGGACCAAGGAAATCCTGCAAACGTTTCCGGACCCTGAAACCGGCAAGCCCAAAAAGCTCTATACCCGGCGCAATGTCGAGACCATCGGCTTTCAAATTGATGCTGATGAACTTGGGTTCTATCTCGATCTGACCGAGTATGTCGAAGACCAGTCGGCCAAAGCGTCGGTGGACGATTCGGCGCGTGGACGGGCGCTCACGTTCACGATGGCAATGCTCCAGCGCCGGTTTGCCTCCAGCATCAATGCCGTGCGGAGCAGCCTTCAGCGAATGCAGAAAAAACGCCAGGACATCCTGCAGAATCCAGGAAAGTACCGCCAGGAACAAATCGCCAAAAAGATGCCTGAAAATTTTGATGAATTGGAAGAATCAGATCAGCAGCGCATCCTGGATGACCTCGAAGAAGTCGTCGCCACGATTGACCCGACGGCGCTCCGCGAGGAAATCCAGCGGCTGGGGCGCCTGATTGACCAGGCCAATCAGCTTGAACACCGGCAGGCGGAATCAAAACTCCGCAAGCTCCGCGAACAAATCGTTGAGCAAGGCATCTTTCGCGATCCGAAAATGAAGCTCCTGCTCTTCACCGAGCACAAAGACACGCTTGATTATCTGGTGACCAAACTCCGGGAATGGGGGCTGACGGTGACGCAGATTCACGGTGGAATGAAAGTCGGGGACCGCGACACGCCCGGCACACGCATCTATGCCGAGCGCGAATTTCGCGAGACCTGCCAGGTGCTGGTGGCGACCGAAGCAGCGGGCGAAGGCATCAACCTCCAGTTTTGCTGGTATTTGATCAACTATGATATTCCCTGGAATCCGGTGCGGCTCGAACAGCGCATGGGGCGCATTCATCGCTATGGCCAGGAAAAAGACTGTTTGATCTTCAACTTTGTCGCAACCAACACCCGCGAAGGCCGCGTGCTGGCCAAGTTGCTCGACAAGCTGCGTGAAATCCGCGCCGAACTCGGCACCGATCAGGTCTTTGACGTCGTGGGCGAAGTCTTTCCGGCCACGCGACTTGAAAAGATGTTTCGCGAAATGTATGCCCGCAGCCGGACCGAACAGGCGATTACCGACCGCATCATCCAGGAAGTTGACGTCGAACGCTTCCGCCGCATCACCGGTTCAACGCTGGAAGGGCTGGCCAAAAAGGAACTGAACCTGTCGGCGCTGATTGGCCGCACCACTGAAGCCCGCGAACGTCGGTTGATTCCCGAAGTCATCGAAGATTTCTTCATCAAGTCGGCGCCGATTTTGGGGCTGCACCCGCGTGAGACCAAAGTCAAATCCCAAATTTACCGGCTGGGACGGATTCCGCAGCCAGTGGTTCTGGTCGGTGATCGCCTGGAATCGCGCTTTGGCAAAGTCGGTCGTGAATACAAACAGATCACGTTTGACAAAAAGATTCTCGAAAAGGACGCCACGCTCGAATGGGTCACGCCGGGGCATCCGCTCTTTGAAGCCGTTCGCGAATACATGGTGGATTTGACCCGTCCGGATTTGAAGCAGGGCACCGTCTTTTTTGATTTGAATGCCGGGTCGCCCTATCGCCTCGACGTGTTTTCGGCGGCAATACAGGATGGCCGGGGCCACATCCATCACCGCTGCCTGTTTGCGGTTCAGGTCGAAGTGTCAGGCCAGATGACGATCAAACAACCAACGCTGTTTCTGGATCTGGCACTGGCACCAAAAGGGACACCAGCCCCGGTGCTTGACCACCTGCCGGGCCGCGACACAACCGAAGGCTTTCTGATCGGCAATGCCCTCCAACCACTGCTCGAAGAAGTGTCAACCCGGCGAAAACGTGAAATTGCCATCATTTCCGAGCACGTCGAAATCAGTTTGACAACGCTGATTGACAAGCAGAACCTCCAGTACGGCAAGCTGATGGAACTCCAGGCTCAGGATGAAAATTCGCCGATGCTGGCCCCCAACCTCAAACAGGTCACCGACCGGATTGACGAACTCAACCGACGGCTTGAAACCCGCCAAAAAGAACTGGCCCAGGAAGCCCACTGTGTCATCGGCGAAGTCAAATTCCTGGCTTCGGCCTGGGTGGTGCCGCATCCGGAACGCACCGCGCCGGAAATTGCGCCCATGGTTCGGGATGAAGAAATCGAACGCATCGCGGTCGAGGCCGTGACCGCGTTTGAAGCCGCACGCGGCTGGACGGTTCAGAGCGTCGAAAGCGAGAACAAAGGCTTTGACCTGATTTCGCGAAGGTTTGACCCCGACGACCTCAAAACCTGCCTCGAAGCCCGCTTTATCGAAGTCAAAGGCCGTGCCGCCATCGGCGACATTGCGCTGACGTCCAACGAATACCACACGGCGAAACGGCTCAAAGACGATTACTGGCTCTATGTGGTGTACAACTGCGCGGCCCAGCCTGAGATTCACCTGCTTCAAAACCCGGCGCAGCTTGCCTGGAAACCGGTGGTCAAAGTCGAGCACTTCTCTTTAGATGCCAAAACAATTTTCACCACAGAGGACGCGGATTAGGGTTCAGGGTTCAGGGTTCAGGGTTTTCGCCGCAGGGTGGCCGCAGTAAAATCAAAGGATCAATCATGAAAGTTCGCGATGTAATAAAATTGCTTGAATCCAACGGCTGGCAACTTGCCCGCATGCGAGGTAGTCACGTCAATTCAAACACACGACAAACAAGAATGTGATTACAGTAAGCGGCGCACCCTCTCAAGACATGAAACAGGGAACGCTCAATGACATTTTGAAGAAAGCAGGTTTGAAATGAGGAAAAAATTTCTTGTGATCTATGAAAAAGCAGATCGAAACTGGTCGGCTTATTTTCCCCAGGTTGGTGGGTGTGCCGTCACTGGAAAAACCCTTGAAGCCACTCGCAATCAGGCGCGTGAAGCGTTGGAATTTCATTTCGAAGGGCTTTTGGAAAGCGGCAATGAACTTCCTGAACCCACACCAATTGACGTAGATGCCCTGTTCCAACAGTTCCCGTTTGACTTTGCTGGTTTCATTGAAATCGAAACCGAACGTCATGCCGCTGTCGCTTGATTTTTTTCACCACAGAGGACACCGCAGGAACACAGAGGAAAGCAGAGAAGAGAGGAGGAAAAGCCATGACCAATAATGAAATCAGCGGGGCGATTGTGGATGCCGCCATGAAAGTTCATTCGCAGCTTGGGCCTGGGCTGCTGGAAAGTGCCTATGAAAAATGCCTGCTCTACGAACTCCACAAACGCGGTCTGGAAGCTCAAGCCCAGGTCGAAGTTCCGGTTCTGTATGACGAAATCAAAATTGATGCCGGTTTCCGCCTTGACTTACTGGTGGAGAATACGGTTATTGTAGAACTCAAAGCCGTTGAAGCCGTTCTGCCAATCCATCACGCTCAAATCCTGACCTACCTTAAACTGAGCGGGAAACCGATTGGGTTGTTGATCAATTTCAATGTCCCGCACCTGCGCGACGGTATCAAACGCTTTGTCAAAAAGACCTGATCTTTCGAATTTTCCCTGTATTCTCTGTATTTTTTGTATTCTCTGTATTCTCTGTGTTTTTTGTATTCTCTGTATTCCTCTGTGTTCCTCTGCGTCCTCTGTGGTGAAAAAAATCTGTATTCCCGTGGTGTCCCCTGTGGTGAAAAAAAATGTCCTATCCCAAACGTCTGATTGAAGTTGACCTCCCGATTCGTCGCATTTCCGAACACGCTCGCCGTGAGAAATCCATCCGGCACGGGCACATTTCGACACTCCACATCTGGTGGGCGCGGCGTCCGCTGGCGGCGTGCCGGGCGGTGATTTGCGCGGCGCTGTGGCCAGATCCGGAAGACGCCGTCTGTCCACAAGCCTTTCGCGATGTCGCTTCGAAGGTTCTGGTTGATTTTGCCGACAAGGTACGAACTGAAAAAACGCTCCAGGCGCTGTGTCAGCCGTCGTGGAAGCACTGGAATCGCACCACCGCCTCGACGCTCAAGGCCGATAACCCTGGCTGCTGGGGAGAGTTGCGCTACAGGTTGCTTGATTTCATCGCCGAATTTGCCAACTGGGACGCCGCCACCAATCCCGACTTTTTGGAAACGGCGCGCACGCTGACCCAGGCCGCCCACGAAGCCCTCGGCGGCACGCCCGGCACGCGACCGCTGGTGGTTGATCCGTTTGCGGGCGGCGGTTCGATTCCTCTCGAAGCCCTGCGCGTCGGTGCCGATGCGTTTGCTTCGGATTTGAACCCGGTGGCGGTGCTGCTCAACAAAGTCGTGCTCGAATACATCCCGAAATATGGCCAGCGGCTGGCGGATGAAGTTCGCACCTGGGGCGCCTGGATCAAGCACGAAGCCGAAAAGGAACTGGCCGAGTTTTACCCAAAAGACCCGGATGGCGCGACGCCGATTGCCTACCTGTGGGCGCGAACGGTGCAGTGCGAAGGACCAGGCTGCGGCGCGGAAATCCCGCTGATGCGTTCGCTGTGGCTGGCGAAAAAAGACAATCGGAAGGTTGGATTGCGAATCATTCCCAATCACGAGGCGAAACGCGTGGACTTTGCCATTGTTGAAAAGTTCAGAGTATCGCCTTCAGGCGAGAGGGTTGAGTTTAGAGTATCGCCTTCAGGCGAGAGGGTTGAGTTTAGAGTATCGCCTTCAGGCGAGAGTGGTTGTACGGAAGACTCTTTCTCGCCTAAAGGCGATACTCTGAACTTTTCGTTCGACGCTGGAACGGTCAAGCGCGGTTCGGCGACGTGCCCGGTGTGCGGCTACACCACGCCGGTGGCTGCGGTTCGCAAACAACTCAAAGCCCGTCGCGGAGGCGCCAACGACGCCCGCCTGTTTTGCGTCGTCACGACCCGCCCCGGCGAGCAAGGACGGTTCTACCGTTTGCCTACCGAACGCGATTTAGAAGCGGTGAAAAAAACTGCTGAAACTCTGGATTGGTCACTGACACCACACGAACCGCTACCTCCACAAGGAACTCTTGGTTTTCGAGTCCAATTGTATGGAATGGAACAATGGAGAGATTTATTTTCCACCCGACAATTGCTGGCTCTGACAACGCTGGCCAGGTTGGTGCGCGGCATTGCGGAAAAATTCACCACAGAGGACACAGAGGAACACAGAGGTTTAGGCGATGCGGTGCAGACATGTTTGGCAATGGCGGTTAACAGGCATGCTGATCAACAATGTTCTTTAGTTACTTGGTTACCAACGCTACAGGCAGTTTCACATACCTTTGTAAGACAAGCTTTGCCCATTTCTTGGGATTTTTGTGAGCCAAATACAATTAGTTCAAGTGGTGGAAATTTTTTAGGTGCAATCAATTGGATTCTTGCTGTTATTGAGACAGAAAACCTATGTAACCACATAGGAGGAGTAATTGAGCAAGCAAATGCCACTGTCCATCCTTTACCTGACGATGTTGCCCATAGCTTTATAAGTGACCCCCCATATACAGACGCTGTCCCCTATGCTGATCTTTCTGATTTCTTTTATGTATGGCTAAAAAGAGCTTTACCAGAATCTGTGGCAAATAATTTTCAGGATGAACTTACACCTAAAACTGATGAATGCATTGTTGATCCTTCAAAAAACAAGGATTTTGCTTTTTTCACTCGAACAATGCAGCAAGCAATGGCTGAAGGAAGACGAATTGTACAGCCATCTGGTATTGGCGTGGTTGTTTTTGCACACAAATCCACTTCTGGCTGGGAAGCCCAGTTGCAGGCCATGGTTGACGCCGGATGGACCATGACCGGCTCCTGGCCAATTGATACAGAACGGTCAGTTCGACTGCGTGCTCAAGATTCCGCCGCGCTGGCCTCATCGGTCCACATCGTCTGCCGCCCACGTGAAAACCCCGACGGCTCACTCATCGAAACCATCGGCGACTGGCGCGACGTGTTGCAGGAACTCCCCCAGCGCATCAACGCCTGGCTGCCGCGACTCGCCCAGGAAGGCGTCGTCGGCGCCGACGCCATTTTTGCCTGTTTGGGCCCGGCGCTGGAGATTTTTTCGCGCTATAGCCGGGTCGAACGCGCCAACGGCGATCAGGTCACACTCCGCGAATATCTGGAACACGTCTGGGCCGCCGTTTCCCGCGCCGCCCTCACGCTCGTCTTTGCGGGCGCCGATACCTCCGGGTTTGAAGAAGACGCCCGGCTGACGGCAATGTGGCTCTGGACGCTCAATTCTGGGGGTCAGGGGTCAGGGGTCGGGGGTCAGGGAACTGAGGAGGAAGCCGTTGAAGAAGTGGAAAGTGATGACGAAGACAGTGGGAAAGCCGTGAAGCTCTCCGGGTTTACGCTGGAGTATGATACCGCCCGCAAAATCGCCCAGGGACTCGGCGCCCATCTCGAACGGTTGACCACGCTTGTCGAAGTCAAAGGCAACAAGGCGCGACTCCTGCCAGTTTCAGAACGCACCAAAGCCCTGTTTGGCAAAGACGAAGCGACCACTCCGACCAAAGCCAAAAAGAAACAGCCGCAACGCAGCTTTTTTGAGGAACTTGAATCCGTCGAAACCACCGATGGCGGCTGGGGTGACAAAAACGCGCCGAAGCTGGGCGAAACGGTGTTGGATCGCATCCATCAGAGCATGATTTTGTTTGCCGCCGGACGCAGCGAAGCGTTGAAAACCTTCCTCGTGGTCGAAGGTGCGGGTGACGAACGCTTCTGGCGGCTGGCACAGGCACTTTCGGCGCTCTACCCTTCGTGCACGGACGAAAAACGCTGGGTAGACGGCGTCCTCGCCCGCAAGAAGGGCCTCGGGTTTTAATACATTTTCCACCACAGAGGACGCCGCAGGAACACAGACGAAAACCAAAAACCAAAAATTTCTTCATTCTTCATTCTCAATTCTTCATTCTGTATTCCTCTGTGGTGAAAAGAATCCATCCGTGCCAACATTTCAAACTGAAAAAACAGGAGGGAAAACCAATGATGAAAGAAATTACACTGACAGCCATCTTCGAACCGGCTGAAGAAGGCGGTTTTATCGGCTACATTGCGGAACTTCCAGGAGCCAACACCCAAGGAGAAACGCTGGAGGAATGCCGTGAAAACCTGGCGGAGGCGGTGGAAATGATTTTGGATGCAAACCGAGACCTTGCAAACCAGAAACTCGCAACACATTCCAATGTTACCCGTGAACAGGTAACTCTTCGTGTAGCTTGATTTTATATGAATCGCAATGACCTCATCCGTCATCTTGAAGCTCATGGTTGTGTTTTCTGGCGCGAGGGTGCCAAACACACCATTTATCACAATCCCAACAAAGGCACGTTTTCATCAGTGCCAAGACATCGCACATTAAAGAAATATCTGGCTTTCAAAATCTGTGATGATTTGGGAATTCCGAAACCATAAGTTTTATTTGAGCCAGAATCCATCAATCCTTCACCACAGAGGACGCAGAGGAACACAGAGGAATACAAGAGAAATACAGAATGAAGAATGAAGAAATTTTTGGTTTTTGGTTTTCCTCTGTGTTCCTCTGCGTCCTCTGTGGTGAAAAAATTTTGACAATCCAACCAACTTTCGGAGTCACCAAGCATGCCTCTCAAACCCTGGTACAAAGTCGTCACGCCACGCGAAGATTTGCGCACGGGAAAACCACTTGATGCGTCGGAATTTGCCGTCCACCTTGATCAGATTCGAGACCGCCGCGCCCCGGTGGATTACCAGGACCCGGAACGGTTTTTCGAGCGGACCTTCCTGACGACCAACCTCACCGGACTGGCCAGCGAAGTCATTCGACGATTGTCAGGCGAGCGCACCGAAACTTCAGCCGTGTTTAATATGGCCACGCAGTTTGGCGGCGGCAAAACGCACTCGTTGACGCTGCTCTATCACCTGGCTAAACACGGACCGGCGGCCAACGGCTGGGTCGGCGTCCGGAAACTGCTTGACCAGGCCGGAATTTCCAGCGTGCCCCAGGCAGCGGTGGCCGTGTTTGTCGGCACCGAGTTTGACGCCATTGACGGGCGCGGAGGCACCGACGGAACACCCCATCGCCGCACCGCCTGGGGCGAAATTGCCTTCCAGTTGGGCGGCGAAGCTGCCTTTGCCGTCGTGGCCGAACACGACCGGCAAAACATTGCCCCCGGCGGCGATGTCATTCGCAAATTCCTCCCGCCCGGCCCCTGCATCATTCTGATGGATGAATTGATGAACTACATCTGCCGGTGGCGAAAACAAGACATTACCTCGCAGTTTTACCTGTTCCTCCAAAACTTTTCCGAAGAAGCCCGTGCCCGTGACAACGTGGTGCTGGCGGTTTCCATTCCGGCGTCCGAACTCGAAATGACCGCCGAAGACCAGCTTGATTACGAACGACTCAAAAAGCTGCTCGACCGAATCGGCAAAGCCGTCATGATTTCGGCGGAAAAAGAAACCTCGGAGATTATTCGCCGCCGGCTCTTTGAATTTGACCCAGGTCAGGTCGGACAGGACGGCAAACCGCTGCTCACCCGCGATGCACTCGCCACCTGTTCTGAATATGCCGATTGGGTGCTCCAGCACAAAGCCCAGCTTCCGGCGTGGTTTCCAGCCGATCAGGCACGGGCCGAGTTTGCCGCCACCTTCCCGTTTCACCCGATGGTGCTGTCGGTGTTTGAACGCAAATGGCAATCGCTGCCACGATTTCAGCGCACACGGGGTATCTTGCGCTTGCTGGCATTGTGGGTTTCAAAAACCTACCAGGAAGGCTATCAGGGCGGGCACAAGGACGCGTTGATCGGATTGGGAACGGCGCCGCTTGACGATGTGCTGTTTCGGTCGGCGCTCTTTGAACAAATGGGCGAATCGCGGCTGGAAATCCCAATCACCACTGATATTTGCGGCAAACCGGATGCCCATGCCGTTCGATTGGACAAAGAAGCGGTCGAATCGGTCAAAAAAGCGCGGCTTCATCGCAAAGTCGCCACCACGATATTTTTTGAATCCAACGGCGGTCAAACCAGCGGCGACCAGTGCACCGTGCCTGAAATTCGGCTGGCAGTGGCGGAGCCGGAACTTGACATCGGAAACGTGGAAACGGTGCTCGACGCGCTTGAAAGTTCGAGTTATTACCTTTCGTCCGACAAACGAAAGTTTCGGTTTAGTTTGTCACCCAACCTGAACAAACTGCTGGCCGACCGCCGGGCAAGCGTCCAACCACCCAAAATTCAGGAACGGGTGCAGACTGAAATCCGGGCGGTTTTCGCCAAAGGAAGTGGCGTGGATCGAATTTATTTTCCGGAAAAAAGCAACCAGATTTCTGATCGCCCGGTGCTGGCCATGGTCGTGCTGGCACCAGAGTATTCCTCTCAAAATGAACGAACTATCACGCTGATTGAATCATTGACCCGTGAGAGCGGCAATTCATCGCGAACCTACAAAAGCGCCTTGATCTGGTGCGTGTGCGACTCAACCAGTACCCTCCAGGAAGAAGCGCGGAAATTGCTGGCCTGGGAGGATATCCAGGGCGAAAGTAATGAACTTCGACTCGATGAAAGCCAGCGGCGGCAATTGGTCGAAAGTTTGAGTAAAGCCAAACGCGACCTGACCGAATGTGTCTGGCGGTCGTACAAAAATGTTTACCTGCTCGGGAAAAACAACCAGTTGCGACACATAGACCTGGGGTTGATCCATTCGAGCAGCGCCAATTCAATCCTGGAATTGATTGTGGGTCGGCTCAAAAGCGAAAGCGATATTGAGGAAGCCATCAGCCCTAATTTTTTGGTTCGCAACTGGCCGCCCGCGTTTACCGAATGGAGCACCAAAGCCGTCCGGGATGCCTTTTTCGCCGTGCCGCAATTCCCACGCTTGATCAAAGCGGAAGTGATCAAAGACACAATTGTGAAAGGCGTGCTGGGTGGGCTGATGGCCTATGTCGGCAAGGATGGCGCCGGGCGCTATGAACCATTCCAGTTTCAAACCAGGCTGACGCCCGCCGACATCGAACTTTCAGACGATGTATTTATTATCAAAAAAGAACTTGCCGAAGCCTACCTCAAAGCCAAAACCGGCCCGTTGACCCCACCGCCAGCAGTTTCACCTACCCCTCAAGCCGACGTGCGAACACCAGCCGAACGACCTGAATTTACGACCAGTCACACCCCCCTGCCACGATCAACCGAAAGCGGTGCCAGAGGCACGGAAGAAAAGCGAGTATCAGCCCTGAAATGGTCCGGCAGTGTACCGTTTCTGAAATGGACTTCGTTTTACGCCAAGGTGTTGACCCGCTTTGTCGCGGGCAAAGGAATTAATGTTACAATCAATATTGAAATTCGACCCGAAAAAGGAATTTCCACCCAACAAATCGAAGAAACCAAAGCGGCCTTGCGCGAACTCGGTCTCAGTGAAGATGTCACATTGGAAGAGGAAGAGTAATACAAATCTCACCACAGAGGACGCAGAGGAATACAGAATGAAGAATTGAGAATGAAGAATGAAGAAAAAATCTGAATTTCTCTGTGGATTTCTCTGTGTTCCTCTGTGGTGAAAAATTGCCTGATTCGTGTATGCTGTCCGGCACTCGTTCAATTCACCAAAGCACCAGGGAACAATCTATGCCAAGCTGGCAAAATGCACTCTTGAGTTTTGCTATCAAAAGCCGGCTCAAACGCCGCCCCTCAGATGAAATGCACCACAACGTCAAACGGGCGCGGTCAATTTTGTCTCAGATGCCGGGGTTTGCGACACCGCCACATCACCACCATGTTTCGGTTCATACCCACGAAGATCATCATCCAATCCGTGGTGAATGGCTGAAATGGAAAAAGAAAGAACACCATTCGGATAAAGTATTATATTTCCTTCATGGCGGCGGGTATATGGCCTGCTCGACAACCACTCACCGCCCGCTGACCGTTGGACTCACACAAGCACTTCGTTCAGATACGTTTGCCATTGATTACCGCCTGGCACCGGAACACCCGTTTCCAGCCGCGGTTGAAGATGCGCTGGCTGGCTATGAGTGGTTGCTTGAACAAGGTGTGTCGCACAAGAAGATGATTATTGCCGGTGACTCAGCCGGCGGGGGATTGACACTGGCAACAATGCTGGCAGCCCGTGATCGCGGATTACCACTGCCTGCGGCATCAGTATGTTATTCTCCCTGGACTGATTTAGCCGCCACGGGCGAATCACTCCACACGAATGATCCGCACGATGTAATGTTTTACGGTGAATCCATTCGCAAAGGGCGACATATCTACCTCGGGCAAACGCCGCCGACCAACCCGCTGGCATCGCCGCTCTATGCCGACCTGACGGGATTGCCACCGCTCCTGCTCTTTGCCAGCAGCACCGAAGTCCTGCTCGACGATTCCACCCGGCTCGCCCATCGCGCCCAGGCCGCCGGAGTTCACGTGGATTTGCAGGTCTGGCACGGGTTGCCGCACGCCTGGCCCATCTTTCACCGCCTGCTCCCGGAGGGCAAAAAAGCGGTCCACTACACGGCGGAATTCGTCAAGCGACACGTGGTTTGAAATCTGGAGCTGAAAAATCCTGGGGCTCAGGGCTTGGGGCTGAAGAAAACAGGGTCAATACCCTGAACCCTGAACCCCAAACCCTGAACCCCAAACCCTGAACCCTGAACCCTGAACCCTGAACCCTGAACCCTGAACCCTTGAAAACCGATCACCCATCCAATCCCTAAATGCCCCGTAATCGCGTTTATTTGACCGTGGAGCCACTTCAAATCAAAAAAACGACTCATTACCCGTTCGGGGCTTTTTCGGCGCTTTTACGCGGGTTTTAAGCCCAAGTATCTCCCCAGTGAAAAATTTGGCGGCGTTGCTGAGCAGGGTTTCAAGTTGAACTTCGGCGGAAAAGGTCGAAATGCGCTTGAAAACCGCGCTGTTTGAGCGCTTGAGCTCCTCGCGGGCCAGCTCGGCCCAGTGTTCCTGCTCGGCCAGGGGGAGCGAACTCAGGATTTGGTAGGCTTGTTCCTTCTCATCCTCCGTCTGGGACGGGGGATCCGCAAACGACAGAAACGAAGTTTGCTGGGGCTGATCGCCGACAGGTGCGACCGGTGTGGCGTTTGAGGCCAGCGCCGCGTCGAGGTACTGCGAAATCCCGGCCAGGTTCTGGACTTGAAAATTGGTTCGCCGGGACTCGGCGTGGGCAAAATCAATCACGGTCTGGGCAATGTCGGGGGTGAGTTCGTACTCGGCCACCCACTGCTCGGCCAGTGCCAGCTCGGTTTTGAGCGGTCGGGTTCGCTTCAGGCGGAAAGTTTTCAAAAACAGGTGCACCAGATCGTCGGGCGAGATGTGGATGACCGGTTTTTCGAGCGAGGAGACGGCAACCGGCGAGGGCAACGGCTCGGTGGGTTCGAGCAGCACGGAGTCAAACAACCGGTCAATCGAGAGCAACTGGCCAGGGGTCGGGGCTTTTTTGAGCGCCACCAGTTTGTGATCTTCGCGCTCGTCGGTGCTTGGCTCGACGACGATGTGCAGGATGCCGTCCTGGATTGGAACGCCCTCCAACTCGCGCAGTGCCGACTGGATCAGGCTGACCCGGTTGGAAAGTTTTTTGTAGCGGGCCGAGTTGATCCCGATTTCCTGGAGCAATTCGCCGGTTTTGCGTTCGTGGCGGGTTTGCTTGTATAGCCTCGGTTCGAGGTACTTGTAGATCAACTGGGCCACGCCCCCACGGAAGCCAAGCAGCACTTTGAACCGGGTCGGAAGCGTGTAGTTGAGCCGCAGGTTGCTGTCGATCAGGGGCGCAAACGTCACGGCGCACTGTTCTTTTTTCGTCTGGTAGCCGGTTTCGGTGTTGATCGTAACCTGCGAGAAAATGTTGAACAGATCAATCCGCTGCACGGTGCGCCCTTTTTGCTTGTCGTAGAACGAATTTTCCCACGTGATGCTGACCTGCTTGAGCCGTTTGAGCGAGTCAATCAGGGCTTCGCGTTCGTGTGAACCATAGGTTTTTCCAAGTGTTTTCAATAAGTTGCGAATTGAAAATGTCAGTTCCGACGGTTTTCCCTGTTGTTCCCAGAGCAAAATGATCCCGTAGAGGGCCTTCTGGTCCTCGGTGGTCAGCGTGCCAAGTTCCGGCGAGGGCAGGATCGTGACCCGGGCAGTGAGTTTGTTTCCGTCGGCCAGGATGACTTCTTTTTCGAGAACCCGCTTGACGTTGCTCGGAAAGTTTGGTGGCCGCCACATACCCGGCCACTTTTCGAGGTTGAGTTCTGGGCGGATCAGCGATTGGCCATCGCTGGAAATCTGGTCGTCGGTGAATTCGGGAAAGTCGGTCATGGTGCTTTCGGGTTGTGAAATGGTCGAGGTTCAAAATCTGGCAATCTGCGTTCGGGAGACGAAAGGGTAACCCACCAACGAAAAAAAAAAAAATTTTTTACACACACACACACACACACACACACACATGCGCGCACGCGCTGTATTGTGTCTTTAAAAAGTCTTTAAAAAGTCTTTAATACAGTTGCTCCGATTTTGACAGCACTTAACACTATTTAAAATCAATAGTTTACAGGAAGTGCCGGTCCAGAGACTCCCCCATGTTGGTCCAGAGACTCCCCCATGTTGGTCCAGAGACTCCCCCATGTTGGTCCAGAGACTCCCCCATGTTTGGGCGAAAAAAAGCGATTTTGGTCCAGAGACTCCCCCATGAGGTCCAGAGACTCCCCCATGTTGGTCCAGAGACTCCTCCCCCATGTTGGTCCAGAGACTCCCCCATGTGGTCCCAACACAAAAATACCATCTGGTCCAGAGACTCCCCCATGTTTGAATTGACCTGAAAAATTCAAGTGGCACAGTAGTTGCTATGCCATTTTAGATCAAAAACTGGAAAAAAATGACAAATTATTGATTTGAAAAATACAGGAAAGAGGAGGGACAGCCCCCCTTTGAACCAGTCTGGTCCAGAGACTCCCCCATGTTTGAGAATCTGGTTGAAGGTAGGCCCGGTGGAAAAAGGATGGATTCGTTTATTGAAAACTCACTTGAGGTCTTTCAAGCTAAGCTATTGATTGATAATAGTTTCACTTTAATAGGGCTGGATGTTCGGCTGGTTTCTTTCAGGTTTTCAAATGAGATGGTCACTGGAGTTTTTCTTTTTCCCGGCGCGGCGGCTCAATCGGGTTTGTCGGCGTGGAAAGTTCGCCCAAAGGGCCTTCCCGTGTAAGCCATTGTTCAAGTTTTGCCTGCAACCGCTCGATGGTAACTGGCTTGGCCAGATAGTCATTCATTCCGGCTGCCAGACAGCGCTCTCGCTCGCCAGCCAGGGCATTGGCGGTTAAGGCGAGTATCGGAACGGGTTTGATCGAAGGCGAACACTGGCGATTGAGCGTCTCGTGTTTGCGAAATTCAATGGTTGCTGTAAATCCATCCATTTCAGGCATTTGGCAGTCCATAAAAACCAGATCGTAGGATTGTCTCAGCAGCGCGTCCAATGCCTGTTGCCCGTTTTCAACCACATCGGCCTGATACCCAAGCCGTTCCAATTGTCGCAGAACGACTTTTTGGTTCACGGGATTGTCTTCCGCGACCAGAATGGTAAATGACGGTAATGGTGAGGTTTTCAATCCGGGTTCAAATGACGGTTCAACAATGAACAGGGATCCGGTTTGTGGATTTGGGGTTGCCTCGATGGTGTTGACCAGGGTTTTTAAGAGCACCGTGGCCCGGACTGGTTTCAGGATTGTTCCGGCCAGGTCTGAGGCTTTGAGGTCTTTGACCGCAGGCCGCTGGCTGATTGAGGTCATCAGGATCATCCGGCAGGCATCCGGGCCGAGTCTGGACCGAATGTGGGCGGCCAGCTCCAGTCCGGTTATCCCTGGGAGACCAAATTCCATCAACACCAGATCAAACGGCTCGTTTTCCCAAAACCCACGTTCGATCTGATCCAGTGCCTGATGTGGCGAGTCCGTCCAGGTGGCGGTGATGCCCCACACGCGGGCCTGCTGGCATAGAAAATGCCCAACCCGGGGATTGGTATCCACGATCAAAAGCCGTTTTCCGGCCACTTGCCGTTTCAATTGGAGAATTTGAGCATCCACCGGCGCCTCGGGAACCCCGACGTGGATGGTAAACCAGAAGGTCGAGCCTTTCCCTGGTTCACTTTCGACTTCGATGGTGCCGCCCATCATTTCAATCAGTTGTTTGCAAATGATGAGCCCCAATCCTGTTCCGCCATAGCGGCGAGTCATTGAGGTATCAGCTTGAGAAAATGGCTGAAAGAGGCGGGTGCGGCCTTCGACGGGGATGCCAATGCCGGTGTCGGTAACCTGGAACCTGAGGACCACGCCCGGCTGGCCAGTCGGTAGGGGGGGTTCCCGGAGCAGGGAAACTTCGAGGGTAATTTCACCCCGTGGGGTAAATTTGATGGCATTGCCAACCAGGTTTGTCAAAATCTGGCGCAACCGGGATGGGTCACCCGTGACAAAGGCTGGAACATCAGGTGAAACAAACGAAATCAAGTTTAAATGTTTTTGATCAGCTTGCATGGCCAGCAGTTCCAGAACTTCCTCAACCAGCGGAGGCAATTCAAAACTGACTTTTTCAAGATCGAGTTTTTTGGCCTCAATTTTTGAAAAATCAAGAATGTCACTGATAATCGTCAGCAGTGTTTGCCCCGAGTGGTGGGCCGTTTCAGCAAATTCGTGCTGATCGGCGCTCAAGCGGGTGTTGAGCAGTAAATCGAGCATTCCAATGATGCCGTTGAGCGGGGTCCGGATTTCATGGCTCATATTGGCCAGAAAGGTACTTTTGGCCCGACTGGCTTCAATGGCTTCTTCTTTGGCCTGGTGGGCGACTTGCTCCGAGGTTTGCAACTGTTCAACCAGCCGGGCCAGCTCTTCAGCTTTGCGTTTGATTTCAATTTCTGACCGGGCCAGTTCAGCCGTGCGATGGCGGACTTTCAACTCAAGAATTTCATTCTGATCCTTGAGATGCTGGACTCGAAGCCGAACCAGACTGTAGAGCAGGCTGATCCCCACACCCACATACAGGGTATATGCCCACCAGCGTGTCCAGAAAGGTTTGAGAATAATGATTTTGAGTGAGGTGCCAGTTTCATTCCAAATTCCATCTGAATTCGCGGCTTTCACCTGAAAAGTGTATTCACCCGGATTCAGGTTGGTATACACCGCTTCTCGCTTGGTACCGGCTGAAATCCAGTTCGCATTGAAATTGGTGAGTTGATAGGCGTATTGATTTCGCTCCGGCGCGTTATAATCAAGCGCCATAAAGTGGAACGTAAACGAATTTTGATTGTAGGGCAGCGTCAGAACCTGGGGAAGATAGGTCAGGGTTTGCGATGACTGAGCGTGGCCGCCGATTTCAACTTCAGTAATCAAGACCGGAGGCACTGTCAGGTTATCCTGAATTTCTTCTGGCCGGAACCAGTTCAACCCATTGATTCCACCAAAATAAATGGTTCCATTCGGGCTGGCAAAAACCGCCTTTCGATTAAATTCACGGCCTTGCAAACCATCCTCAATTGTATAGACACGGAATTTTTGAGTGGCTGGAAAGTAATGATTGATTCCGTCATCCGTGCTGATCCAGAGGGTATGATGATTGTCAATCACAACGCCATAGGCATTGTTGTGGGAGAGTCCGTTATCTTCAGAAAGGTGGGTGACAAGCTGGCCGGAGGTGTCGAAGCCATACACGCCGTACCCCTTGGTCGCAAACCAGAGTGAGCCATCTGAGTCCTCAGTGATATACGTCACCATTTTTGACTCAAACAGATCCATCCGAAACGGAGTTTCCTGGTAGGGAACAGGCTGGTCAGGGGTTGGTTTCAATCGGACCAGGCCATTTGAATAGCCAATCCAAATGGTACCTTGACGGTCTTCAAAAATTGTTTGGACTTCGGATGCCCATTTGGTGTTATAAACCTGAAATGTATCCAGTTTTTGGATGGTCCCATTCTGGGGATGATACAGGAAGAGGGCAAATTCAGCTCCAAACCATAAGGTTCCGTCGCGGGTTTGGGTAATAGCTGTGACCACCGCCTCGGGTGGAACCAGCGGGGATTGGGTAAAAACACCAGTCTGAGGATCCAGGAGTTTCAATCCGCACCCATACGTCCCAACCCAAATTCGATGATCGGAACTTTCAAAAACGGCCCACACATTATCAAGCGCCAGGGAATCGGAACCCTTTTTGAGACTGGAATAAACTTTAATTTCCCGAGTGACAGGATTGTAATAATTAACTCCTCCCCCCTGAGTGGCTATCCAGATATTACCAGACTGGTCTTCGCGAATACCACGTACAAACCCATTACTGAGTGACGATTTTCCAAATGGATCATACTTGAGCAGATGGAATTTACGGCTCGTCGGGGAATATTTACTCAATCCATACTGAAGATCACCCACCCAGATGACCCCGGTTCGATCTCGAAAGAGGGCGGTGATTTTGTTGCCTGCCAGAGTGTTCACGTTTCGGGGATCACTTTGATAGCGAGTGACGGTATTCGTTTTTAGATCCAGGCAATTGAGACCCTTTGAAAAAGTTCCAACCCAGAGCTGTTGATTTTCTCCCAGTACCAGCCGGGTTGTGGCGTTTTCGCTTAAACTGGTGGCCTGATTTTCAACACTGGTCAGTCGGTTGAGTTCCTTGACGCTTTGGGTGTCGTAAATAATTAACCCCATTGGCGTGGCCACATACAACAGGTTGGTATCAAGCAAGACCATATCCGTGTTCAAATTGTTGATTCCACGGGGCAGGGTCTTCATCGGACTCGTGAGCAAATGGTGAAAGCGGGCGGTTTTCGGATCAAACAGGAACAGATGATCCAGGGTGCGGACCCACGTATGCCCAAACCGATCAAATACAATTGAGCACACCGTATTGTCGCCCGGCCAGTCAAATAATGTGTATCGGGTAAAGGATTGGTTGGTTGGATCAAATAAAACCAGTCCATGTTGAGTCCCAATCCACAGCTTGCCGGATGCGTCTTCGGTAATGCAGGCAATGACGGAGTTTCTTTGGAAAGGACCACGAAAAACACCATCCAGATAGTGCTTGAACGAACCAGTCAGTGGGTCAAATAAATCAAGCCCTTGCTCATAGGTTCCAATCCACAGTCTCCCTTTCCGGTCACAATACAAGGCCGAAACGAAATCAAAGGCAAGTGAATGAGGGTC
This sequence comes from Acidobacteriota bacterium, assembly GCA_016208495.1. Lineage (NCBI taxonomy): Bacteria > Pseudomonadati > Acidobacteriota > Acidobacteriota bacterium. The sequence goes on from JACQXX010000080.1 coordinate 79,959, forward strand.
ATTGGATTTGTGGCGGAAAACATCGAAGGAAATGCCGTTATAGCGGTTGAGCCCGCTTTCAGTGCCAATCCAGATATAGCCTTCCTGGTCCTGCGCAAAACACCGAACCGCGTTGTTGGAAAGGCCGACTTCCTGGTTGATTCGCTGAAATTGAAGTTCTTGGACCTGCGCGCGCACAACCACGGGCAGGCAAAGAGCCAGGCAAAGTCCAAGCAAACTGAGCGTGACGGTTTTGAGTTGCTCAAACATGACGAGTGTTTGCGATCCGATCCCGGGCAGGGAAAGATGAAAGCGACATTCATTCCGCGACAACCCGTTCCTGAAAAATAGAGGACGGCTGATTAACCCAGGCCAAAGGAACATTGGTCACGTGACGGGTTCCGAGTGACTGGTGTTAATAACTCAACCGGCTTCACCTGCTGGGAAAGAGTCGTAATTCAAAAAACAATTCGGTAGCGGCCTGGAAAGTGGCGGATGAAGTCCAAAAGTAAACTGAGTTATTTCAGAGCGCAAACTGTTTTTGGGAAAAAAGAAGAAAGCGGCAGGGAAGTGATGTGATGCTGAACACCGGTTCCTTGCCGCACGCCTGAATGTAACTGTGAAGGAGAAATTTATGAGTGGAATCTACTTCGAGCTATGGTACTCCCTTTGCTGGATTGAGCAACTGAATACTGTTGAAAAAAAACTTCACATAACTGAAAAATCCTGGGGGCTGAAGACTCGCAAGCTCGGGGCTGAAGAAAACGGGCTGAAGACATTTGGGAATTCTGCTTTGAACCCGAAGTCTTCAGCCCTGGTTTTTCCAGCCCTTAACTTCCTGACTGGGTGTGAAGGTGGGTAAAGATCTGCCCGGCAACTTCAGCCGCGCGTGATCCACGGGTATCTGCCCCTTGCAGAACCACCACAATGGCAAATTTGGGATGAACAGCGGGGGCATATGACACAAACCAGCCGGTCCATAATCCATCCTTGACGGCGGTTCCAGTCTTACCGGCAATGCTCAGTCTGGGGTTGCGAATCGCGGAGGCCGTGCCAACTTCCACCACGTCCACCATCGCTGATTTGAGTAATTCTAGTTCCCGAGTCGGCAAGTTAGCCTGGCGACGAATGATGGGTTTGAAGTCGTTGGTTGATGTTGCCAGTTGGGGCGTATAGACCGTTCCCCCGTTGGCAATGGTTGAAACCAGAGACCCCATTTGGAGCGGCGTCAACTCCATTCCTTCAGCCGCCCCAAAGAAGTTTCGGGGTATGGCTGACTTTGGATCAGAGAGAATTTTCCCTGGGATTTCACCAGCCAGATTGATCCCTGTTGTTTCACCCAGGCCAAACTGGCCCAGCAGGTCAAGAAACCGTGACTGACCGACTTTTTCCCCTGCCTTCTGGAAATATGCAGTGCTGGACAGGGCCATCGCTTCGCGAAAATCACACTGTCGGTTTTCAGTGGGCAGGTCCACTTTCACCTCCGGCTGGATGGCGCCAGTTGTCAATCCCGCCAATCCAGTCACCAGCTTGATGGTCGAGGCCGGAGTAAAACTGGTTCGCAGTGCCCACTCCTGATTCACAATTGAGAGCACACGCCCGGTGTTGGGATCCATCACTAGAACGGTTCCAGCCCGTTCACCAAGCGCTTTGAGGGCAACCTGGCGGATTTCAGGGACTTCACCGGTTTCCGTGTCAAATGAAATAAGATGGGCAGCTTCCTCACGCAAAAACCGATCCAGAGCGCGGTTGTGGGCCAGGACCAGTTCTGGAAGCAACTGGACGAAATGTTTACGGGCACTTCCGTTCATGGGGCGCTGAACGTGATTCAGGCTATAGGATTCAGCGATTTTCCCGTTGGCCAGTGGTCGGAATTCATACCGGCGAGTGCTGGCTGGCTGTTTTTCTTCAAGGATCAAATAGCCATTGGGAGAAATAGATTTGATCCGGGTTTTGTTTGGTTCAACCTCGACATACCCGAGCGTTTGCAGGGAAAAAGTCGTTTCATTGACGGTCCAGGTTTCAACCAGCTCTTCTGTTAAGGGTGATTTTCGCGAGGCAGGTTGGGCAGGTTGGGAACGGCTCAAGGCGGGTGTCAGTTCTTTTGGGTCGGATTCAAGGGTGATCGAAAACGTAGGGGCCAGAAAGACGTTGCACATCAAGGCAACCAGACTGGCGCCAATCAAGGGTTTCAACTGCAGACCGTTAAAATTCATACTCAGTGTCCTTTGTGAATTCAAAATCAATTCAATGCGATGTGAGAGTTTTGCCTGGTTTGAAAAAATTCCGGATGCCAGTACCGGAGGTGTCCGGTGGAGGAGTTTCATCTCGGCCAGCCGGAGCAGGCATCGCGCATAGGACCGGTGATCACGGCGGGTCTGCAGTACCCAATCATCACAGGCGATTTCGCGCTCAAGTTCGAGGTTTCGAGTAAACCAATGCACTGCCGGATTAAAAAAGAAGAGTGCGCTCAAAAGACTTTGAGCCAGCTTGGCCCAGTCATCCCACCGGGCAACGTGGGCCAATTCGTGCAATAACAGTAATTCCAGTTCGGAAACCGAAAGTTGAGATATCAGTTCCGATGGAAACAAAATGATCGGACAGCCAGGTCCAATCATCAGTGGTGAGGTCACCCGATCACTTGACCGGATTTCAACTGGTCGCCCGGCACCGAATTGGGTCAGCGTCTCGGTGAATTGGGCTTCCACTCTGGCGGGTAACGGTTGACTGGTCCGTCTGAGCTGGTGCACATATCGCCAGCCCCAGACCAATCGAATCAGAAATACTCCCTGAATCAAACCGATGAGAGCCGCCAGCCATCCGACCCAACTCCCCCCTGAAATGGAAACGAGCGGTTTTCGATCAGGAATGGCTTCAGCGGGTATACTTCCCAGGTCCGGTTTCCCCGCAGTTGGGTTGAGGGCCGGTTGGTGATTTCCAAGGGATTCATCCACTGGAAATCCAATCATTGGATTGATGGTTGGGCTGGTTGTGGTATCAAACTGGCGGTCAGTTGGGCTTGAGTGAACCAAAATGCCTGGTCGTACAAAAGCAATTGTTGTGACCGGCAAGGCCAGGGCGATTACAAACGCGGTACCCAGAACTGCATATTTGGCCGAAGCCGATAAATCAGGTTTTACCCGGAGGATGAGTGCCGCCAGGCTGGCCACAATTCCAGCCTGCCAGAGACTGTTAAGGAGAATTTCCATTCCGGCATGTGACAGGTGCTCAAATACAACAAAGGTGTTCACGGCATTACCTCAGGGATTTGTATGTTGGTTGTGGCCAGTCGTGAGTCGTCAAATCCAAATATCTTATACCAGTCAGTAGTTGGTAGATGATGAGTCAGTCGTCAGTCGTCAGTCGTTGATAAGTTAGTAGTCAGTAGTCAGTAGATAAAACCCAGATCGTTGAATCCTTGGATTTCTTGACGAGAATAGTTCATAAATGACTCAAACCGAACAAAATACACTTGACACGAATTTCAACCCCCCAACACTTGACGACTGACGACTGACGACTGACTCTAATCTATCTTTTCATCAACCAGTTTTTTCAGCCGTTCAAGTTCATTCAGATCCAGTGCTTCCTGTTCCATTACATTGAGGACCAGCAATTCCGGGGAATTGTTGAAAAATCTGGAAAGCAGATGCTTTAAGGCGCTCTGACGGGCTTGTTTTTGATCAACCACCGGTTTGTAAATAAACGCCCGGCCTTCCTGAATATGCGACAGGTAGCCCTTCCGCTCTAAAATTCGCAAGGTTGTGAGCACGGTGCTGTAGGCCAGTTGGGAATTTGACGGCAGTGCCGCGACGACATCGGCAACGGTTCCTGCTCCGCGTTCCCAAATGATTTCCATCAGTTGCAATTCAGCTTCAGTAAGTGTGGGTGATGATTTTCTGGGCACGATCCAGGACTCCCTTTTGAACTATTAAATATTTAATATGTCGAGAGGATACCCAGGATTTTTCAGTTGTCAATTAAAAAATTAATAGCAAATTGAGGTAATTGCTAAGTCATTTGAAAATAAGTATTTAGAAATTACAGGTCAAACAGCGACATCTGATTGCCACTGGCCGGACCTTTGGCTTTCGGCTTCTTTTTTTCCTGAGTAGCCGTCTTTGCCGGGACTGGAGGTGGTGTTTGGGGTAGGGTGCTCAGTGGAGTTTCAGGGACGGCTTCTCCAGTAAGAGGCTTTGGCTGGAGAGGAGATTCAGCTTGCGAACGATTGGTGACTGGCTGTTTTTTTGATTTTGTTTTTGGACGGGGCTCGGAAATGGAAGGCTGGTCAACTGGATTGGCTCCTTGAATTTCGAGGTCCACGGGCGGCGAATAGTCTTTTGGATTGGGAGGTGGCGCCGGTTCAATCGGGAATTCAGCCGTATTGGGTAACACTCCCAGGACCCGTTGACGGCGAAGTTCAGCCAGATTGTCCTGGATGATTTCGGTCACTTCTTCAAAGCGACGCCGAATCCGGGCGGCTTCCTCGCCGACAAGTTGAAAAAACGTATTGGTGAGTTTTTTTCCAGTTGGGTGACTGACGGGACGAAGCATGATCCATCCCCGTTGCGGATCAAAAACCCCGGCGAATTGATCAACCACGCCGTATTCGGTGGCTTCAATCGAGACACAGAGCCTGAGTTCGGGCTGGTCATATTCATCACTCCACTCACTGGCTCTGGCGCGTGGTGGCACCGGAAGCAGAATCCCTCGCATGGTGAGGACCGCCGGAGAAATAGGAATGCTGAAGCGTATAAACTCGCTTCCTTCCGAATCCAGATCCTTTTCGCAGCGAATATCCGGCCATTCCATAACACCCTCGCTCGATATGCGATTGTTCGTGAAAAGCTTAAATGAAAAACCGCGAAGCGCAAAGAAAGAACTGCTTGTATATGATTTTGAGTGATGCCAGCTTGATATTGAAAAAAAAAGACTTGTCAGTATTGTTTGCCTGAGCAGGTGTTCATTGAAAATCGGAGGATTTGATTTTTCTGCATCTGAAAGTTCGGTTGAGTCGGCAATTGTGATATTACCTCGGTGGTGAGAGAGTGTGGGAGGTTACTCAAAAAAGTGCTCAATTCAAAAAAGCGATGGATTTTTAGGACAAGTTTCAGGTAAAGGTTAGGAACTGGAATTTAGCCCACCTGCCTGAATTCTGAATAAGTTTTCCGTAAAAATCCAGATGGGAAAAAGGCTTCAAGAATCCAGAAATCTGACTTTCAATTCACTCATTCAAACCACATGGCCAAAAAACGCAACTGGGATCAGTTTTCAACCAAAGTTCCTTCAATGAAGCCCTCGGGCTCCTTTCAATCTGAACTGCTGCAAGTCAAGCAACAGGCTCAACGCGGGCAAATTCAGCAGGCATATCACAAAGCCAAGGAACTGGCGATCCGGTTTCCAAAACAACCCAAAATCTTTGAATTTTTGCTCGAAGCTGCGGTAACGCTCAAGGATTACCCCCAGGTCTTGCGGTCCAGTTATAAACTCTATCAGCTTGAGCCGCATATTCCGGAGAATGTGTTTAACCTGGGCGTCGGGTTTTATCAAAATTCATATCCCGGAGCCGCCTATAAATTTATTTCCCTCGCGTGTCAAAAATGGCCCAAGAAGTTTCAGGACGAAAACACCCACAAGGTATTGGCCCTGTGTCGTGAGGCCATTGAGCGAACATTTCGAACTACGGCAGTTTCGGTCGAGGAATTACTGGAAATGGCGGCGGCCAACGATCACGTTCATTTTTTACTGGCCAATGCCGAGTGGGAGGAACTTGAAAAAGTGGTTCTTCCATACCTGAAGAAATTTCCACATATGAATTCGATTCGCAACAACTACACCCAGGCGCTGCGAAATCTCAATAAACCGGGCCAGGCCATTGAACTGGCGGAGTCGGTACTCAAGATTGACCCTGAAAATATTCACGCGCTCTCCAATCTGGTGGTTCTTTCACTTTCGGTTGGTGACGCAGCCGCTGCCAGAGCTTATGCGGCGCGACTGAAAGAGGTTCATTCGCTGTTCACCGACGTGTTGTGCAAACAATCCGAGACTTTGACTCGACTTGGCGACGATCAAGGAGTCCTGGATGTCTATGCCAAATTCAAATCGCTCAAGCCGAAAATAGATCAACAGATTGCTTTTCATATGTACCATTTGACGGCGGTTGCCCAGGTTGGTGTCGGAGCGATTCAACAAGCCAAAAAACTGTGGCGTGAAGCCGTCAAGCACAATCCGGCTGAACTCTTGTACCAGGAGAACCTCGACGATTTATCCAAACCCGAGGGCGAACGCCAGGGGCCGGTTCCCTTTCCTCTCAATCTGTGGCTTACGGATTCGACCATCAACGCCCTGACCAGAGCTTTTGAAGCGGGAGATTCCGCGGACTTTTCCGCTTTGGTCAACAAGTATCCAGAGCTTTTGCACCTCGCCCCGATCATTTTTGAAAAATGTGATGATCATTCCCGAGAGTTGTTCATTGATGTGGCCAGGCAGAGTCGCAACCCGCAGATGATGCAGGCGGTATTGAATTTCAGCACCGGTAAGGCGGGACCGGATAAGCTCCGAATTCAGGCTGCAATGGCCGCCAAAGAAGCCGGTTTTATCACCGGAGAGAAGCTTCAGATTCAAACCAAAGGGGCAATGGAGGAAGTCCAAATCAAGTCGTATGAAATCCATCATGAACCCACACCTTCGGTTTCACCGGAAGCTGAAGATTTAGCGTATCAGGCGTGGGAGGCACTCCACGACAACCGAGATCAGGAAGCTGAACGGCTGCTTCGAAAAGTAATTGAGCTTGATCCGAATAACCCTGGTCATCAGTTCAATTTGCAAGCTGCTATTCGAAAACAAAAACGAACTGAGGAAGCTAACGCAATGGTGGAAAAAATTCACCAGGAATTTCCTGATTACTTTTTTGCCCGCCTTGAAATTGGAATGAAACTCATTGACCAGGGAAAACTGGACGCCGCTCGTGAAATCACAGCTCCGATTCAAGCCATGACCCGGTTCCACGTCAGTGAATTTGCCATGCTGTGCGTTTTTGAAATGGAATATGCCCTGGCTTCAAAGAATGTGGATGCCGCCTGGCACTGGCATAAGTTTCTGAAACTGAATTCTCCAGACCATCCTGGGGTCAAGGTCTATAAACAGAAAATTGAGATGGCTGGTTTCAGGGAGAGTTTTAAATCCATTGGAAGTAAACTTTTTCCAGGTCGCGGTACCAAAAAGAAAAAATAACAGAGTGACGGGGTGACAAGATGACAGGGTGACAGGGTGACAGGGGGACAGATGATAGGGCATACGCACCAGGATAAGGAAACAGAGCCCGATCTGGGCAAGGGGGGACACGGAGACAGGGAGAAAAAACAACTGGTCGCCTTCCCTCGCTCTCAATCGGAACTGATTCAACCTGACAACCCTGGTGAATTGTCTCCGTGTCTCCGTGTCTCACACAGGCTCAAACTTCCGTATCCTGGCGCGTATGCCCTTAAGTACCTTGTCATAAGTTTCCTGAGATATTGGGTTTGGTAAGTGTTTGATTCTTTTCGTGTAGTTCGTGTGTTTCGTGGTTAAAATGTCTGGAAATTTTCGGTAAGGTACTTATCACCTGTCACCTGTCACCTGTCACCTTGTCACCTCAAAGGGTCAATCACCATTTAGGTTTCAGCTATCTGGAGCGGTCGAATGACCCTGACCACCGGATATTGATTCATATCTGGTTCAAGATACCCCGAGCGTTTATAAAAGAAGTTCAATCTGGCTTTTGGATCCGCGGCAAACGCTTCGTCTTCTTCAAGTCGGGCTTCGAATTCCGCATGCAGTTCTGGGTCCAGTTCGCACAAACGTTGAGCAATCGGTTCCATTACATAGGCTTCAAAGTCTTCTTTTTGCTCAAAAATCGGATTAAAAAAGCCCCATTTGACCGCCGAATCACAGGCTTCAGGTTCCAGCAGGTTCATCGCGACCCTGGCCGCGCGCTGGTTCATTGGGACAAATACTGATCCACGCGGCATAACTCGTTTTTCCATCGTAAGTTGAGCGGAAAAGTCAACCAGCAATCGTCCTTCAAACGGCTGAGGTGCCCAACTGGCATTTGAAAAGATATAACTTTCAAACACATCCGAGACCGGCTGGTTCAGAACTTTGGTCTCAACCCCGTGAAGTCGAAGCAAGTCAATAATTTGCCGCCATTGGGGAGGCACGATATACCCCAATGGAACACTTGGAGCCGCCACGGTGGTGATTTTGTTATAAAACTGGGATGGGATATCAACCGGTTCGGTTCCATACACGACATAAGGCGCGCCGGAAATTTCACCTTCTTCGATTGAAGACGCAATTCCTTTTAAAAGAACATGCTCACTTTCATCACTGGTTATTCCAGCCATAAACAGTTTATTTGATGGCTGATAGGTTGAACCCAGGGCGGCCATTCCGGCATCCGCCGCCTGGACGGCCTGTTTGAGTTCGCTGGCGTGCGAAGACAGGTATTCGAGCGTGTTGACCATCAGATCGTAATGCGCCCAGGTTTGGGTGCGGTGTGTTTTCAGGCTGTGCGTTTCAACCAGCAATCCTGGCCGATGGTGAGTGGCGACATAGCCGTTTGAATACCGGGCTTGATTGGGGCCGCCTTCGACGCCTTCGCTCAGGTCAAGGCGGTCCATCGGCTCATAATAGTACCCGATGATGTGCCCATCCGCTTCCATTCCCTGCATAACCGAAGGCAGGAATTGATTTTTGGTCCAGTCGCCCACGGTTGGCCAGATTTCCTGCTCGGTTGGCATGCAAATTGTGACGTCATACTGATGGTCAAGGCCATCCGTGACATGGTTATCCATAAAAAAGTCCGGGAGCCAGGTATTCCACAATTTCAACCAGGCACGCATTTCCGGAGTGTCTGCTTTAATGTAGTCACGATTGAGGTTATAGCGTTGGGCGTTAGCTCGAAACCCCATTTCGCGCGGACCATTCTGGTTAATTCGACTAAAGGGAGACAGTCGTTCGTGTCCATCAACGTTAAAGACGGGGATAAACAGCAAGGTCAGGTTTTCCAGCCAGTGAGCATATTTTTTACTCACCAGAATATCCCGGATGAGCATAAAAGAGGCATCTTTTCCAGAGATTTCACCTGGGTGTATCCCATTTTGAATCAGAACCACCAGTTTGTCTGATTTTCGGGCCAGATCAGGTTTAAATGCCTTGTCTTCAGAAACACAATAGACCATCAGGTCGCGATCCTGGCCTGATTTTCCAAACGACCAGGATTTGAAAAACGGAGAGTGCTTTTTCATTCTAAGTGCGTATCGAAAGACTTCGCCATAGCGCCCTGACTGATCATAATTTGTTCGTTCACAGTGAGTTAAAAGATTTTGAGGCGATGCCGCGGTACTGGCGGCCAGTGATTTGATTTCTTTTGCGGCGGGTGATTCATAACCCGAAAGCGGGGGCATGGGAGGATAATTTGGTTTCATAGGCAGCACTTTTTATTTGGGAATAATGGGGAATAAAAGGGTTGAGCGCCGTCAGGGTGTAATCCCAGGGCCTGAAAAGTCAACCCCTGTTCAAAAAATTTCAGCCCGATTGTAGCCGTTGGCTGCAAAAAAAACAGCCATTCAATTCGACCAACCATGGCAAAGCCCATATCAAAAGACCCCTTTTGTCAGGCTTCCGATAATTGACCTGGCTTGAAATGGAAAATTGATAAAATCGCGAGTTGGAGCTTTATCGTGAATTGAAAGCCATCGAGCTTCGCTTACCGGTGTTTGACGAAATGGCTGGTCTTCCTGGCATATTGGGGACTCAGTCATTTACAGTTCTCGAATTCTAAGAACTTGTATCCTATGAAATGAGATGATCTGGCTCAATGATCAATTTGTTGCTCTCAAACCCGCTGTTGCTTTTATTCCTGGTTGCCGCCATTGGGTATCCGCTGGGGAGATTGACTGTTCGGGGCACCAGCTTGGGAATCGCCGCCGTGTTGTTTGTCGGCATTGCCTTTGGTTCGCTTCATCCCACCCTGAAAGTGCCTTCGATTTTGTATGAACTTGGTCTGGGGCTGTTTGTGTATACCCTTGGTCTGAGCAATAGTGCAGCTTTTTTTACTTCGCTCAAACGCCGAGGGTTACGAGACAATTTCCTGGTCGCGGGTGGATTGCTCCTGGCGGTTGGGATCACGGTGGTGATTCAACAGTGGTTTCACTTGAAAGTGTCTCTCACGGTCGGGTTGTTTGCTGGAAGTTTGACCAATACCCCAGCCCTGGCCAGCGTGCTCGAAACCATCAGAACTTCCGTCCCAAAAGAAACCCTCACCCAAATGTTGACTGAACCAGTGGTCGGGTACTCGATTGCCTACCCAATGGGTGTGGTTGGCATGATTTTGGTGATTTTGATACTGCAAAAATTGTGGAACATAGACTATGCGGCTGAAGCATCAGCCCAGCGTGAATTCCAAACCGGGAGTGAAAAACTCTGCAATCAGACCATCCGGGTGACCAACCCTGTGGCTGATCACCAGACGATTGGAACCCTTGAACATGAATTTCCGAGCCTGGTCTTTGGTCGCATCAAACACGAAGCGTCTCAGTCACTGGCTTCGCCTGATACCCGGCTGCATTTGGGGGATTTAGTCAGCGTGATTGGGATCCGCGACAGCGTCGCCCAGGTGACTCAAAAGCTTGGGGAAGCCACCCCCGTACATCTTGAATTAGATCGAAGTCGGTATGATTTTCGACGGGTGTTTGTTTCAAACCACGACGTGGCCGGTCATCGGTTGGTTGATTTGAACTTAATGCAGCAATTTGGTGCCATTGTGACCCGCATTCGCCGGGGTGACATTGATTTGATTGCTCAGGAAGACACAATTTTGGAACTGGGTGATCGGGTGCGGGTCGTGGCTGATCGGGATCATTTGGATGCGGTCTCAAAGTTTTTTGGTGACTCGTACCGCGAGTCAAGCGAAGTTGATATTTTAACCTTTAGTCTTGGCCTGGCCCTTGGGTTGTTCCTTGGCACCATTCCCATTCCAATCACGGATGACATCAATATCAAACTTGGCCTGGCTGGAGGTCCGCTGGTTGTGGCGCTTATTTTGGGAAAACTCGAACGAACGGGCCCACTGGTGTGGGTGCCGCCCTTTAGCGTCAGTCAGGCCATTCGTCAAATTGGGCTGGTCATTTTTCTGGCTGGCATTGGCACCCATGCCGGGTATTCATTTGTGTCTACCTTGACCAGTGGTGGCGGGCTCTGGCTGCTTCTGGCTGGGGCCATCATTACCTGCACGGTGGCACTGGTGGTGCTGGTGGTTGGATACAAGGTTTTCAAAATCCCGATGGGCCTGTTGATTGGGATCTTATCGGGAATGCAAACGCAACCAGCGTTGCTGGGTTTTGCTCTGGAGCAAACCAAAAACGATTTACCCAACATTGGCTATGCCGCGGTATTTCCAGTTGCCACGGTGTTGAAAATCATTCTGGTTCAGGTGTTGTTTGCCCTGTTGTCGCACTGACTGTGGAAACAAAAGCTGGCTGGAACGCTGGTTTTCTCAATAAAAATAAAAAGGGGCGTTTGTATCGCCCCTTTTGTACAACTGGCCTGGCTATAGTTTTTCAGATAAATATTTCCATGGTGTTTTTGGTGATCATCGTTCAGAAACCATTGAAAAATTTGGCTTTCTTTTTCGTGTAGCTTGTGTGTTTCGTGGTTTCTTTATCTGAAATTCTATATATTCTGCCTTTACTCCGCTCTGTCTTTGGCGCCAACAGGACGTTCAAGCTCGGGTGTGGCAGCATCGGTGGAAGCCAGCACATTGGCTGCCTCGGCGAGAAACTGATTTAAATATTCTTGTGAAACCCGAAATGTACGGATTTTTACCTGCTCACGATTTTCAGGTGAAATTCCAACCAGAGCGGCAAGCGCGGCCCGGTTGGCTACCCGGTTAAAGTATGTATAAATCCGTACTTTTCCTTCAGGCTCAACAAATAAAACCAGCACATCGGTTGAATCTTCAAGAAAACAGACGGGAGCAATATTCAAGACCTCGGCTTGATCAATACTGAGGATTGATGCCATGCGAGGGTCAAATTTCAATGCGTCCAAATCAATTTTTTCTGAAGTCAACCGGGTTCGCTTCCCAACCGGGATGCCAGCCGCGGCAAGTTCTTCGTTGGTTCGCCGATGGCGTTTGCGGGGCAGTTCATCAGTTGATTGAGTGCCTGGGGCAGGCAGACTGATTTGATCATCTTCGTCGGGTACCCCTACTGGAAGCGAAAGCTGTACCGGTGTTGGGGTGGAGGGTGGGGTGTTTTCCGTTTTCACATCAGGCGAAAGCGGATCTGACGTGAGAGCTGGCTCTGTTTTTAAGCCGGTACGTTCGGTAACTTTCGGTTTTGGAGCCGTACCCTGTCGAGTGGCCTGCACTGCACCTCGCAACACCTGTTCAGCATCACCAAAGAAGGATTCGATGGCCTGAGCGACCCGGGGTTCAATCGGTTGAATCCGTTCCCGTTGCGTCAGAAGTTGTGCGACCAGAAATTGGGTTTCATCCATTGAAAAAGAAAACCGTACTCCCCGGCGGTTCTCACGGTCTGCAAAGCGGTCGTACTCAAATACCAATTCAAGCTGTGTTCCTTCAATGGAAACAGGAATTGTGGTTTGAACAACACCGGCGGATGCGGCTGGTGGTGCACTTACCCAGGATTGAGTCATGGCGGGTTTGGGGGCAGGCAGGGGTTGTTTCGGTGGAACGGGTTGGAACACCCGTGGAGGTTGAACTGGCTGAACAGGTGCCGGCTCGGGTGCCGGTGAGATTTTTTCCTCAGGCTCACTGGCTGCCTTTGGGACAACCGGTTCATCAATCACCCGCTCCTGAACTGGCTCAGGTTTTGGTTCTGGTGTTTCAATCCGACGTGGCACCTCACCCGCTGGCTCTGATTTTGGTGGAACTGGTGATGGTCTGTATTCTCGATTGTATTGCCTGTCAAAAGAGGGAGCTGGTTGCCGAAACCGGTCCTTTTTATATTCAGGCGGGTTTTGCGATAGTTCTGTCAAATGGGTTTCCAGATATTGAATTTCTGAGAACTGAGGCAGGATATCAAGGACGGATTCTAATTGAGCTGGTGATAGCTTTTTGAGGTGATTCTTGACTGGTGGGGGAACAAAGCGAAACTGCTTTTTGATTGCTTGAAACAGCATTTCCTTGAGGTCATACCAGTTGGGCTGTCGATTTGGATCAGATTCGTTAGTGAAGGATGGTTTTTTGTAATTCATAAGGGTACGTCTGAGTGAGAAGGGAGTTGTTTGTGAAAGGAGCCATTTATTCTCAGCCTCAGATTGATTCTCCAGTTGGAACACGGACCCAAACCAGTTTGACGTGATTCATCCCGGCGACAGTCTTACCGGTGAACGAAAAGAACTGGTTACACCTGCCATTTCTCGCAACCTGAAATCACACATACAACCAGGAGTGGCTGAAAATATCCTGAAAGAACATCTATTCTATTCAAAGTATGATAAAAAGATAGAAAAGAAAAAGCAATTGAGGCGTAATTTTGCCAAACAAATGGCTGGATCATCATTTCCAACTGGTTTTTCAACCAAAAATGGGTTTCAGAAATAGCCTGTGGGTGCACACCCTGGAAGAAAGTGGCCCGATGCCCTTAGCCCAAAATGGTACGTGCCTCGTCAGAAGTTTACTGAGAGGTTTGAATTTGGTAAGTATTTGATTTTTTTCGTGGTTTTCGTGGTTTTCGTGGTTAAAAATGTCTTGGAATTTTCGGTAAGGTCCGTTAGTACTCCTCAAATATTCAGGAACGTCGTGACCGGAGACCATCTTTGATCAGTTTGAAAATTGTCCGGCGGTTTTGAAAAATGACCTTGAGCCAGGACAGGGTGCCCATTTGAGGAAAGTAGATTCCACGAAAGAAAATGCGGGCAATGAAAAGTGTAATCCGCTGAGTGAGTGGCTTGGTTTTGATTGAATCCACGGCGGCGGCAATGGCTTCTGGGCTATACGAGTGAGTCCATCCGTGGTTGAGTTCCTGTTGTGCCTGATCAATACTCATTTTGAGGGGAGTGTGCGACATCTGGAAAGGTTTGAAATCAAGCCAGTGTGATGGGCGCGTCAATCGCCCAGCCGTTGCCAGCCGCTGATAGAGAGGTGTTCCCGGCAGGGGAGTCAAGGTCCCAAAAACGGGAAGCCCTGGCGGCCAGCTCCGGATTTGCTCTAAGGTTCGCTCGGCAGCACCTGGGGCGTCATTATCCAGCCCAAAAATAAACGACGTGATGGCCATGATATTGCGGTTTGCCAGGCGTTCGAGCACGATTTGGTACTCATTTGGCCGACTAAACCCTTTGTTGACATCGGCCAGGTTGATTGGATCAATTGACTCCATTCCAATAAAGATCCATTTGCCTCCTGAGGCTGCAATCAGGTCAACCAGTTCCTCATCCCGCAGCAAATTGGCGCTTATCTGGGCGGCCCAGTTTAATTGGGCGTCAGCGGCAATAATATCGCGAAGTAAAGATTTGGTGCGTTTGATGTTGATGGCAAAATTATCATCAATAAAAAAGACTGCCATCTGACCTTGCTCGCGAAGCGCTCGATTCTTCAATCGCAATAACTCATCAACCACACTTTCATTCGTTCGGAAGCGGATTGAATCCCCAAAAAATCCGGTTACGGTGCAAAACTCGCAGCCGTAGGGACACCCGCGTCCAGATTCAATCGGTATCACTCGAAACGTTCCCCACCCGGCCCCAAGTCGTTTGAGAATGGGAGCAAAGATTTTCGGAATTAAGTTGAACTGATCCAAATCCATTGATTCCCAGGGAATGGCTGGATAGGGTTGCAGGGAAGGTTTCATTTCCTTGCCCAGGTGATTCACCGGAGCATACACTGGTTTTAATTCACCGCGCACGGCATCCTGAACAATCCTGGGCCAGGTTTCATCTGCCTCGCCCACGGCAACCGCATCAGCGTGTTGAGGTCCACCATTTCGTCCCAGCGCTTCATCAACGGCTTCAGTAACATGCGGACCACCCATCACAACCGGTACGCCAGTTGCCCGAATGGCATCGGCCATGCGGTACGCTTTGGCAACCATTCTGGTCATGGCCCCAATGCCGACCAGTCCAATCTTTTCTTCAATCACGAAACGTGCAATCCCAGCTTCATCCATCGGTTGAGCATTTCCATCAATGAGGAGAACTTCATGTTCAGGTGGCGTTAACGATTGAAGCAAAAACATCCACAAATGAGGCATGAAATTGCTTGTGACACCATTATCAGGGTTGTACAAGAGGATTTTCATTGAGGGGGTACCTTCCGGACAGTTGCCAGAGTAAGCCTATTTTTCAATGGGCTGGATGAAAGAAAGTGCCTGCTGGCTTTTGAGAAGACACACAGAACTAAAGTCAGGTCACCTGACTGGTGGTTTTTCGTCAGTGGTGGACATATTGGTCCAAAACAGTGGGTATTGGGTTTTGGAAAGGTGGAAAAGGAAGAAAACCAGGCCCGGCCATTCAAAACAGATGTATCCTTGTACTCTGATTTGATCTGAAAAGCCAGCCAGGGCACGGAAATTTCAGGAAATCATACCAGTTTGTAATCAGTAGCCCGTGGTCAATCGTTCACTAAGCTTATTTGATTGAACTATTTGACTATTCTCTCATCCGAGAATTCCATTGCAAATTGGTGTCAGCATTGATAATCAAAAAGTACGTTCCTTTTCGGGTCTGGTGTACCCCTTATGGCCATAAGCGCCAGGAGAAGGGAACAAAGTCCGATCTGGACAAGGGGACAGGGGACAAGGGGGACAGGGGGATAAGGGGACAAGGAGACAAGGAGACACCTTGAATCGCTTCATCTCCCCACTCCCAACCGGAGGTTATACCATTTTGGAATGAAGCGGTCGTATTAGAAAACAGTCAAGTCATTCAATAAAATGAACTTAGTGAACTACTGACTACTGACTACTGACTACAAACTGGTATTATTCAAACCTGCACCGCTTGAGCATTGTCCTCTTGTTTTCCCTTCTTCTTGTCTCAATGCACTCAACTTTCCGTATCCTGTCCCTTTGTCCAGCTTTAGTGGATTGATCCGTTTGTACAATACAGGAGCGTATGTTCTGAAAATAAAAACGGGTTCGGAGAATGGTAAGCTCCTTCAAATTGAAAGAGTTACCAGCTCTGAACCCGAAATTCGAAGCCCTGATGTTGGATCAGGATTATTTGTATTTGATGAGGTTAATTCACTCCGCACGCCGTCCAGGTTGCGGCAACCGCATTTTGTTCAGCGCTGCCAGTGCCATAGAGGTCCCGAGCGGCATTAAGTGTGGCCGTCCGTGCGGCGGCGTAATTGGTCCCTGAGGTCATATAGACGGTCAAGGCGCGATACCAAATTTTTTCGGCTTTGCCCCGAGTGATACCCGTGACCGCAATTCCTGAAGTTCGGTTGGTGCCACCTTCAGACAGGAGGTAGAAAAAGTGATTGGCCAGACCGGACGAATAATGCACATCCATTCCATTGGTATACTGGCTGTAGTGGTCAATTGAGGCACCATCCCCACGCGGGTCACTCATGCTGCGCAGCCAGCCGCGGGAGGTTTTGGTGATTTCCTCGCCAATCAGGTAGTCACCTGGGTCACTGGAATTGGCGGCAAAAAATTCGGTGCAGGTGCCAAAAATATCCGATGTCGCTTCATTGAGTCCGCCAGATTCGCCTGAGTAAACCAGCCGTGCGGTTTTGCTGGTGACCCCGTGGGTCATTTCATGGGCCGCCACATCAATTGAAACCAGTGCCGTAAAGGTATTGCCATCGCCGTCACCATAGGTCATACAGAAACAACTGTCGCTCCAGAAAGCATTGTTATATTTCCGACCATAGTGAATCCGGCTGTACCCGCCCCGGCCATTGTTGGCAATTCCATTTCGACCGTGGACTAATTTATAGTAATCAAAGGTCTTTGCGGCACCATAGTGGGCATCAACGGCAGCGGATGAGGGGTCAGCACTGACCCCGCTTCCCCAGGTATTGTCCGTATCGGTGAAGACCGTACCGGTTCCAAAAAACTTCCCCTTCAGGTCCGAGGTGTAGTGGCTTCCGTGGGTCATATCGCGGAGTTCAAATTTGCCGGTAATCGAGTTGGTGCTGAGCGGCACCGTCCCGGAATACAAACTTCGCCCGCTTCCAGTTGCGGTCGCTGTCTCAAGGTTGTCATAGCTCCAGATGACCTTTCCGGATTTGGCGCTGATGAAATACACCGTTGCCGCCGGATTTTCGCTGGCGATATCAACCAGTTCGATTTGATAGGTCAAAAAATACTTCCCGTTTTTGGGCAGAATCATCAGTTCCGCCGCTGGTTGTTCGCTTGGAAATTGACCGAATTGCTGCCTGGCAATGGCGATGGCTTCGTCTGAGGTCAGGCGCGGTGTGGTTGAAATATTGATTCCCTGGAAATAATCACCAGTGATGCTCGCCAAAGATCCATCCGTCTGAAAGTGAGTAATCATCTCCCCCTGGAAGACCTTTACCCCCTGATGGGTTTGATCCAATCGCACGTGGGCCATGTGCAATTGGTCGGCAAATGCCTCGCGTGGCACAAATTCCTCTTGAGCGTTCCGAATGCCCGGCACCTGGGCCTGAAGCAAATCAAAACTGATGGTTTGGGCATGGGTAATCGCCGCTTTTTGTTCCGGGCTGAGTTCAGCATCAGTTGCCTGAACGTGATCGAGGGTGGCGGAGTCGAATGAAGTGGTGGCTTCGGATTTTTGGGACTGGGCGTTTCCGGGCTGGATGGCAACCATCGGTGCCATCGCCATCAAAACCATGGCGAACAGTAAAATTCGGCGTCTATTCATAAGTATGAGTACTCTCTATCCTTTGCGAAGTTGTTGACGGGTCGTTGAAGGTATTTTTACACCCGTGATCGGGTGTTTGGGGGAAGCCAAATCAATTGTGCCCGCTCCACATGATGTGCTTGATGGAACGAATTCTTTCAGGCAGAAAATTCGGATTGGCGAACTTGAAGTTGTTTGATTTGGGCAAGGAAGAAAAGAGGGACATCCTACCAGGGAGCATTCCAGAATGTCAATTGTTTGCAACTGAACGCTTTGCGGTGGGACAACCAAACCGGGTACCACTTTTGATGGATTGAATTACCTGGACAACCAAACCGAATTGAAATCCTGATTCAAACCCGGAGCCAATCCCTTCATCGAATTCCAGCCAAATTTCCCCATTCACCAGACGTAAAAAAGCTGGCCCAGTAATAGGGGCGGCGATATTTGGGGTCTTTCAATAATTTGAGCTGGACATTTCGTAGCGCCTGGCTGCGACCTTCGTTGTTTTTCAACCGCTGGTAATAAGCCACCATCAATTTACTGGTGGCAATGTCCGCCACTGGCCAGAGGCTCATCATCTGGGTTTCAGACCCTGCCAGAACCAGTGCCCTTCGCAAGCCATAACTGCCCTCACCAAATTGAAATTCCCCCAATCCGGTGTCACAGGCGGAAAGAACCACCAGCTTAGTGCCCCACAAATCGAGGCCGGCGGCTTCAAGAGCCGTCAAGGTACCATCGTTTTCGGCATCTCCACCATGATTGGCCCCTGCAAAAAACAGATAGGATCTGGTGAGGGGGTTTGGCATCCGAAGTTCCTCATTTGTTTCGACATCTGATTTTGGCACTGCGGATCGAGTATCAGGTGATGGTTCAGGCTTCGATTGACTCTGGGCTGAGTAGAAATAGCCATGGGTGGCAATGTGGATCAATTCTGGCCGTTTGGCATTTTTGATAATTTGTTCGGTTGCCTCTGTCCGGGTCAGGAGACTCGATTCAGGAAAAAGGTGTTTGAGGGCAATTCCTTCCTTCTGGGTGCCCTCCAACCGGGCGAGCTGACCCAAAGTTTGTCCTAACAGGAGCGGGCCGGTTCCAGTCCCATAATCAGGATCAGCCATAATCAATGGGGGACCGGCGCTTTCAATTTTGACTTTCAACCGCAACAAATCGCGACCACTGGTGAGGTAGGTCAGCAAATACTTTTCAATGCAATATTTCCCATTTTCATCAACCAGGGCGGCAAAAGGCACCAAATTCAAAATTCCATCCGGCGAAATCAGCAGATGGTCCGCAGACCCAACCAGTGCTCGGACTGGCTTTAAGATAAGCTCGTCCAGTTTTTGCGCGGCTTGAAAGAGTTGCTGATTTCGGGCCTGACGCGTGGCTGGGGGCAATTTGATTTTTGTCAGGTTTCGACCAGGGTCAGAGAGCAGAATCAACTTTCGAAATTCAGCGACTGCCTGATTGATGAGTTCGGCGTCACCTAAATCGGCTGCACGGGGTTCTCCTTCATTTTGAAGAACATAAACCCCATACCGATAATGGACGCTGTCAACTTCTTTAAAGGCGGCGTATTCAACCAGGGCCGTATGGGGTGGGATCACTTTTTGAATGGCTTCAAGTGTGATTGGCTGAAATTGGGCCCGGAATTCCGCACTTTTGGCACTAATTTTGGCCTCAAGTTGATCAACCAGTTCGGTTTGATTTTTGATTGCTTCCCGATGTTTTTGAAGTCCCTCAGTGCCGGCACCCTTCAAAATAAAAGTGGACAATTCACTTTTCTTTTTCAAAAGATCGTCAAACAACAATTTATCCTCCGGGAGGGCCCGTTTTCGGAGCGCTTCGATCCCTTCGGCCATCGCATCAAGGGAACGGCCCTTGCGCCTGAGGAGCACCGTAAACGCATTTTGACAGGCTTTCAAGTTGTTGGGCGCCAGTACCAAATTGAGGTAAAGTGATTCTTCTGTATGATTTGCCGTTTTATTTAGATAAAGCAATTTTTGTCGTTCTGAACCCGAGGCTAAATTTCGAATCAGATCGCGTTCCGCAATCTCATTACATTGAATGTAGCAATCAATTGCCTTTTCAACCTCATCAACCCGACTATAAGCCTGGCCAAGGTTTCGTAAGCAAGTCGCCACGTTCGGATGGTCATCACTCAATCGTTTCTGGTAAATCGCAAGCGCCCGCATATACAATGGAATGACCTCTGAGTTGTTGCCGAGCGCGGAATGGATCAAGGCCAGATTATTGAGCAGGGTGGCGACGTTCGGATGGTCAGGACCAAGAATTTTTTGATTGAGGGCCAGGGCCCTTTCAAAAAACGAGAGGGCTTTTTCGGGTTCCTTCAGATTTTGGTAAATCGTGCCCAAATTATTGAGCACAAAGGGAATATTTGGATGGTCCGGTGGGAGAAGTTTTTCAAACATGGCCAGCGCGCGTTGAAACAACGGTTCAGCCGCCCGATAATCCTTTTTGGAAATGTAAAGTAACCCCAGGGTACTCAAGGTGGCGCCGAGGTATTCGTGTTCGGTGCCGTAAATTTTTTCATTGATGGCCAGGGCTCTCACCAGTAATGGCTCTGCCCGGTTCAGATCGCCCTGGGCCCGATAGACCATCGCCAGGTTGCTGAGTCCCGAGGCAATGGTTTGGTGGTCAGATCCAAAAAAAGACTCTCGAAGTGAGAGGGCTTTGGCAATGTTGGATTCGGCTTTGATCAAATCGTGACTGAAAAAGTACGCCTTGCCCATTTCTTCATACACATCGGATAATATCTCTTTTGAAAAATCAGGAAGATTTTCTAACATCCTTCGGGCACGGTCTTGAAGCTGGATTGATTTTGGATAATTTCCACCCTGTAAATACAATGCCCCAATTGATGAAATTGCCTGCGCAAGTTTAGAAGCTTCTGCTGGTGAAACCTGGTCTGAACGGTCAATCAACCGGGTTGCAAGGTCATTGAACCGGGTGACATCGTGTTGGATGAAGTAAATTTCGCCAAGTTTTTCATAACATTTGAGGGCATCACCCTGGTTGATTCCCAATCCCGTTTCATAGGTTGAAATCGCAGCTCGAAACATTGCCTCAGCTTTTGAGAGTTGCTTCTGTTCGTGCCAGACCCAGGCCAGGTTATATCGGGCAATGGCCAGATCAGGATCATCGTCTGGCAATTGTTTTTCTCTGAGTGCCAGTGACCGGGCATACCAGGTTTCAGCCAGATCTGGTTTCTTTTGGGAATAGGTCACATTTCCCAGCAGATTGAAACAATCAGCCACATCAAGGGTATCTGGCCGTGAAAGTTTTTCTTTGATCGAAAGCGCTGACTCGACCAGTTGCATGGCTAAATCAAATTGGGACTGTTTGTACCTGGAAACGGCTCCATAGAAATCAGCCTGAGCTTGAACAAGAGCAGGATCAGTCGAGCGAACTGGCCGAAGTTCAACCGTTTGAAAAGTAAATGGCCCGGCAGTGTCTTTCGGGTCAGCCAGTTGAAGTTCAACCAGATATTTCCCAGGCAATTTGCTCAACCACGCCACTGGCAGGCGGCTTTGAGTCAGATTTGGACAGGTGACTTCGAGCACTTTTTGTCCGCTTGGATCGGTCACTGAGACTCGCAGATCAACGCCTCGTTGGCCCACGACAATCGAGGCAAACTCAGATTTTTTCATCTCGATTGGAAATGTCTTGTGCCCATTGACAATTTTTCCATCCACTCTGGTTGTACTCAGTTCAGATTGGTGGGCTTGAACTGAAGACACACCAGGAACTATCAGGTTGCGAACCAGGGCCGGCGGTTCTGACCCGGTGACCAGTGCGAGCAGGATCACGACCAGAACAGACCGTTGAAGAGCTGACATATGAGTGAAACTCCAATTGAGGAGAATGATTCGGTCTGAAAGGATTGCCGGATTTGGAGTTCGAGTTTGATGCTTTTTGGGTGAATTTTCCAGTGACCGGCACTGATCGAGTGTGACTTATTTGGAATTTGGAATTGGTGGCTGAACTGGAAATGAACGCATCCAGTCAAGCCGCTCCTGGGCCGGGTGTGTGATGGTTTGGGCCAGTTCGTCAAGCCGGATGAAAAGTTCCCAGGCTGCGGTTTGGGTTTGAGTTTCAAGATGATTCAAAATGGCTTGTTCAAGTTCAGGTGGCCGGTTGCCCTTCCACCAGTTATCTGCCAGACCGACCAGCAGGTCTTCAAACAGCAAAGTTGATCGGGTGTTTTCTTGCTTCCAGGCGGCATGGGTGCGGGCAAACCGGGCCAGTTCGGGTGCCACCCCGAGAGAAATGAGTAGGTCTGGACCGTGGTCTTCGTGTAACTCGCCTGATTGCTCAAGTTCCTGAGGAAAACGCGCTTTTCCCAAATCATGCGTTGCAGCACCAAACAAAACCAGATTTGGGTCAAACACTGCTCCTGGAAACAATTGCGGAAAGGCCGTCACAATCTGGCAGGCAACATCGTGGACCAGCGTCAAATGAGCCACCAGCCGAAGTGGAGCGTTGAGTGTTTCACACAGATGGAGAGCTTTTTCAGGTAGCGGATGCTGAACGAAATCCGGTAGAAGAAGTTGGGTCATAAAAGAAATCAGCGATGATACCAGTTGTAGTCAGTAGTTGGAAAGTCAGTAACCAGTCGCTCACTAAGTTTAGTTGATTGAACCAGTTGATTGCTTGTTTATAGAATGAGTCTCTCGAATTTGCAAAGAGCTCGGTTGTTGGTAGAATTGTATTTCCCTTAGCCCTTAGGGACTGTAAAAATACAACTTCCCGTTTTTATCGAAAGTCACCGGAGAGATCGAATTTCAGAACAGGAAACCACGAAATACACGAAAAACACGAAAAAGAAATCCAAAGACTTCAATGGGGTCTGAGTTTTGTCAGGGAAAGTGCCACCGAACTCAAAAGAAAATGGCTTCGACCCAAATGAAAATCGGGAAGTTGTTTTTTAACGCTCCCTTAGCCCGATACGCTCAACCTCAATAATGGTAGATTGTAAACGACTGACCACCTATGACTCATCTGGTGTTGCTTCCTGGGTTGGATGGAACTGGACAATTGTTTGAACGGTTTCGAGCGCTATTGCCTGAAACCGTTGATTCAACAGTGGTTTCCTATCCTGAAAGCAGCACCGGATATGATGTCTGTCTTGAATCCACACTTTCCAAAATTCGCCATCTGGACCGGTTCGTGGTGATTGCGGAGTCCTTTTCGGGTCCAGTGGCGGTGAAACTGGCGCAACTGGAGCCAGAACGAGTAAGTGGACTCGTGTTGTGTTGTTCGTTCCTGAACTGTCCGATTCGTGAGCCGCTCCACCCACTCATTAAGCTGATTGGCCGGGTGGTGTTTCAGCTTCCAATTCCAGTCATTGCCATTCACCACTGGATGATTGGTTGGGAAGCTGATTGGAAACTGGCCAGAGAAATATGCCAGGTACTGGAATCGGTGCCGAGTGAGGTGATTTTTAAACGGGTCAATGCGGTGCTTGAAGTTGAAGTCAGGGAAATTTTTCAAACGCTGGCCCAGCCGATCTTGATCATCAATGCCGATCAGGATCAATTGGTGCCGCGCCTTGAAACCAGTTCATTTTCAAATTCAAGTCTGATAACAGTGAAAAATATCCCTGGCCCGCATTTAATTCTGCAAACATATCCAACCCAGACCTGGGACGTGATCAATTCCTTTTTGAATCAACACCACCTTATAGAGTGCTAAGTACCTTGTCATAAGTTCCCTGAGATACTTGGATTGGGTAAGTGTTTGATTCCTTTCGTGTCGTTCGTGTGTTTCGTGGTTAAAATGTCTGGAAATTTTCGGTAAGGTACTTATGGCTTTGAATGAGCCAGATACCAGTCAATCGTTCGTTGTAAACCTTCTCGGAAGGGTGTTTGCGCGGTCCATCCCAGTTCCTGAGTGGCCAAACTGGTATCCAGACAGCGGCGTGGTTGACCGTCGGGTTGGGTTGTATCCCATACAATGTCTCCGGTGTAACCCACCAGTTCCCGAATCAACAGTACCAGGTCCCGAATTGCAATTTCCTGGCCGGACCCAAGATTCATCGGCGCTGGACTTTCATAACGTTCCATCGCCGCCAGAATTGCATCCGCTGCATCTTCGACATATAAAAATTCGCGAGTTGCCGCCCCTGTTCCCCAGACAGTCATTGTCGGCAGATTGTTTTGTTTGGCTTCAACGCATTTGCGAATCAGCGCGGGTATCACGTGTGAGGTCCGCGGATCAAAATTATCGCGTGGTCCATATAAGTTTACTGGAATCAAGTAGATTCCATTAAAACCGTATTCTTGCCGATAGGCTTGCAACTGCACCAGAAGCATTTTCTTGGCCAGTCCATAAGGTGCGTTGGTTTCCTCTGGATATCCGTTCCAAATATCAGTCTCTCGAAACGGCACCGGCGTGAATTTCGGATAGGCACACACCGTTCCGGCACACACAAACTTCTCAAGTCCGAAACGCCGTCCCTGTTCAATCAACTGAATACCCATGATGGCATTATCATAAAACAACCGTCCTGGGTGCTGGCGATTGGCACCAATACCACCCACGACGGCTGCCAGATGAATCACAATGGTTGGCCGGATAATTTCATAAAAGCGAATGACCTGGGCTGGATCAAAGAAGTCAAACTCGGCCTTACGCGGAGCAAACACGGTTTCATACCCCGACTGCTTTAATCGTTCAACCAAAAACGAGCCGAGAAAACCACCTCCACCGGTAACGGCAATGCGTTTTGAGTGCTTCATCATTCATCCTTTGGTCTATTGACTCGCCTTTCCTTCTGTTGATTGCACAAGCTTTGTAACCGCTGAATCCCAATGGTGCCAGGTCGTGAATTTCTCGGCCAGGATGCGTTTGCCTTCGCCAGGAGACTCAATCCCAGTTGTTTCAAGGTCGGCATCAACCATGATTTTTACCAAATCCTTAAAACTGACCTGGGGCGTCCAATCAAGTTGTGTTCGGGCTTTTTGAGTGTCTGCCTGGAGTGTATCAACTTCCAGCGGGCGGTAATATCGCGGGTCAATTTCGACATACTCCCGCCAATCGCAGCCCGCATAGGCAAACGCTTCGGCGACGAATTCCTCAACACTATGTGTTTCACCGGTTCCGATGACGAAATCCTCGGGGGTTTCTTGCTGGAGAATTTTCCACATCGCTTCGACATATTCGGGAGCATATCCCCAATCCCGCTGGGCCTTCAAATTACCTAAATAGAGCTTTTTTTGACGACCGGCCAGGATCAACGCCAGCCCACGGGTAATTTTTCGAGTCACGAAGGTTTCACCGCGCCGTGGGCTTTCATGGTTGAAAAAAATCCCATTACAGGCAAAGAGGCCATAGGCTTCCCGGTACATGCGGGTCATCCAGTACGAATAGACTTTGGCCGCCGCATAGGGGCTCTGTGGGTAAAACGGCGTTCGTTCACTCTGAGGCGCCGGCGTGTTGCCAAACATTTCGGAACTGGATGCCTGATAAAATCGCGTTTTGATACCGCTTCGCCGAATGGCTTCAAGAATCCGCACAGTGCTTGTACCGGTAATGTCGGCGGTGTATTCAGGCAAATCAAAACTCACTCTGACGTGGCTTTGCGCGGCAAGATGGTACATTTCGTCGGGCCGAATTTGATACATGATATCAGCCAGCCACTCAGTGCTTGCGAGATCGGAATAATGTAGAAACAGATGGGCGTCGGGGTCGTGCGGATCCTGGTAAATGTGGTCAATCCGGCGGGTATTGAACGTCGAAGCCCGGCGAATCATCGCATGTACGGTATAGCCTTTGGCCAGAAGTAGTTCCGCCAGATATGACCCATCCTGCCCGGTAATGCCGGTGATAAAAGCCGTTTTCACACGCATGTCCTGTTGCTTGAAAAATTTTCACACCCAGTGAGTGCTGATCGCTGTTTTGGCAGCGAAGGTGTACACTGTCCGGAAATTTTTAGCCGCTGTCAAATCTGTCTGGCGATGTGATTGGCTTACCTATAATACCAGTTTGTAGTCAGTAGTCAGTAGTCAGTAGTCAGTAGTTCACTAAGTTTATTTGATTGAATTACTTGACCGTTTTCTAACACAAGCATTTCATTGCGCAAATGGTATCAGAGATTTTTATGGGTACGATACTGATTAAAAATGAAAGCAAACCGCTGAAGTGCGAGATTTGCCACCAAACGGATCTTTTTGATGTTGAAACCCAGGTTTGTCTTCGCTGCAAAGATCTGGCGAGTGTGCCGTCGGCTTCGAAACCAGTCGAGGCTTTTTCAGGTGAAGATCGGGCCAGTTTTTTCAGGCGATTGAACGGTCACTATCAAACCATCTCTCATCAAGAGAGTGTGAGGCGATTGAAAAAACCAGCAACGTTTCACATCAGCGTGGCAACCGTTATTTTCAATGGATTCCTGTTTGTCGTTTTAAAGACTGCTCTGGCTCTGGTTTTGAGTTCGCCTTCACCAACTTCGATGGCGGTTTTTAGCTTTTTTGCTGTTGTGATAATTGAACTGGCGATTGTTTTTTCAATTCGGCCAACACAACCAGTGTTGGCCCAGGGAATTTTTACCGGGTTGATCATTAGTTTCTTTTCGCCCTTCATTATTCTGGTGCTTATGGCACTGTTTTATATTCTTGGGAGGAGCGGAAACATCATGATCTTAACTTTGCTTCTTTTCATCGGTTTTATCCATCTGTTTAAAAAACTTGGGTCATACCGATGAGGATCAATTCTGGACTCGATAAAACATTTTCCAGCTTTTATCTGGAAGCTGAATCACCATCGGATCGGCAATTCGGCGACCAGGCATCGGTGCCAGTCGGATTCCAGGTTCTGCGGTCCAATCCAGCCCGTTGGTTGATATAAAACTTTCAATCGTTCCACCGCGCAGGTTGAAGGCATACAACCGGAACTTTCCGCCTCCGATTTTTAATGGATTGGCTGGGCGATATTCCTTGAAACCAAAGGGTTTGACGACTTGAAAATTTGTTCCATCCCGACTGGCCGCGATAAACGAACCCTTTTGCTGGTCGAACGAAGCCACCACCATCAGCCATTCCTTCCAGCCTTTAAATACATCTCCATCAATCAGTTGCGAAGGCGGAAGAACTTCGTTTTCCTGAGTAAAGTGGACTCCATCATCTGAAATCGCGCTGAAAATGGTTTGCGAGCCGATTCCATTGAAATAATACAAACGATAGCGACCATCTTTGAGCCGAACCACGCTTGGATCCAGGGTCTTGGCGACCGTCAGGTTTTGGATGGTCAAATTGAGCGGGGTAAAGGTTTTCCCGCCGTCTTCAGAGATCGCGCAATTGGTTGTTTCCGGCTCTTTAGTGGCGTCTACATAGTAGAGCAAAATCTTTCCCTCACGCGTCACCACGGCAGTCGGCGCCGACGCATGGTCAAGCAATAACTTCTCGTCATGCGTCCACGTCAGGCCATCCGAGCTCGACGCGCTGTAAATTTGATCGAAGTACGGGCCGCCCTCCTGTTGAAAGGCGCTTGCCTGAACAGGTGGTTCCGGTTGAATTGAACAAAGGTTGATCAGGGTAAAAACAAAGACCAGGGCGATGACACATCTGAAGATCATGGAGGTTTCCTCCGGCGAGAAATTTGGTTGGAAGCAAAGGAGTGAGAATGGGTGATATGGTTCTCACAACGGTTTCCTGACTGGTATTTGGTCAGTCCAGTTTTGAGTTTGTTTTGAGTTGACAGACCCCCGAGTGTCTGGGCAGGATGTGGCAAGCCGGGATGAATGTTCTGGTTTAAAATCAGTCAGCAGTCAGTAGTCAGTAGTTCAACAGATGTATTCGGTGGGATTACGCAACAGTCTCATTTTAAAGGATATTGAGCTTCTCTATTCCATCTGGAGTCACCGATGAACCAGTTGATCATTAAAACCGAAGGGAAACCGATTAAATGCGAGATTTGCCATCAGTCAGACGTCTTTGACGTTGCAACCCAGGTGTGTCTTCGTTGTCGGGACTTGGCGAGTGTGCCGTCAGCCTCAAAGCCGGTTGAGACTTTTTCAGATGATGAGCGAGTCAGCTTTTTCAGACGAGTGAATCGTCAGTACCAGGTCACTCGTCAGGAAGAAATTCCCATTGAGCAGAAACATGCGCCTTTTCATATCACGGCGCTCACCTTTTTTCTCAACTGGTTTCTTTTTGGAGTGTTCCAACTGGGGTTCAATTTGGTTATTCCGTCATCTTTTGGAGAGTCTGGATGGTTAGCAATTTTCTGTTTTATAGCATTTACATTCGTTGAATCGGTGGTCGCTTATTTCATTCAATCTGATTTCCCAGTCCTCGCAAAAGGCGTCTTCAATGGCTTGATTTTTTTCTATGTCTCGCCTTTTTTGTTTATGCTCCTGCTGGTTGGATTTTCTTTACTGGGAGTCATGGGCAGTTGGGTTATCTTGTTGACTGGCATTGTTGGGGTGTGGCTTTACATTTTAAATGAGTATAAATAGCCTTGAACCCAGCTTTAAATATTTGTTTACAATAAGGTTATTCGTATATTACCGGAGTTTCCCATCATCACAACAATGATATTTTTGAGTAAATGAAAGGAAAGCTGGAATGTGAATGAACCAGTTGATCATTAAAATCGAAGGGAAACCGATTAAATGCGAAATTTGCCATCAGTCAGACGTCTTTGACGTTGCAACCCAGGTGTGTCTCCGGTGTCGGGATTTGGCGAGTGTGCCGTCAGTCTCAAAGCCAGTTCAGGCTTTTTCAGGTGAAGATCGAGTCAGCTTTTTCAGACGCTTGAATGCCCAATTTGAAGACTCAGTACAGCAAGAAAAAGCCATTGAACAGGAAGCTCTTAAAAGTAGTGACTTTGTCTTTCTTCTTTCTCTGTTAAATCTTGGGGTTTTCATTGGGGGTTCTGCTTTTTTCGCAGTTCTATTTCGATCCTCGGAAGGTTTTAACTGGACTGTATACTGGATGCTGGTGCTTTTAATCATTGAAGTAATCATTGGAGTTTTAATCAAACACCGACATCCTTTTCTTGCAAAAGGATTTATCTTTAATGGAGTTCTTTTTATCGTCTCGATTCCAGTTGGAATTGGTTTGATGCATTTCTATCTCTGGCTTGCCTGGCGGAACCTGTGAGGTAGTTCTATGACTTTTGATGACGCAATTTCCCGATTTCAAGCGGCTGGGTTGGTAACGTTTGTGTCGCAATCTCCACTTTCGTGGTGTGATTTGCGGGTCTTGGGTGAATGTAACCTTGATGGGATAACTGCCCGCTGGGCGTGTTTTTTGAGACATACGGGATGCTCATGGATTGTGTCAACGCCTCCGCATTATGTCCCTGGTCCGGGGCCGGAGTTCGAAGTTGAAGTACTTGAAACTGCCGTGACCCTGGTGATTTTCTTTTTTGAACATCGCCACGAAATTCGGAACGAAGACGGATTTGAAACTGAGGAACTGGCCAATCAACTCTTTCAGCAATTCCAAAATGCAATTTGATTGTCTTTGATCGTCAGTCACAGGTTCAAAATCAGCCGCAAGCCTTCATCAACTTTTTTCATTTTGGGAGCTGGAAGTGTTGAGACGAAATCTCGAAGCAGCTTTTTGTCCACGGTGACAACCTGGGAGACATTCACGACCGAATCTTTCGATAACCCGGTTTCCTGAAGGCTGACCTGTACATTCCCTGGCGCCGTGGCCAGCGCCAGATTGGAGGTCAAAATCGCGATGATGACAGTGTTGATTTGGCTGCGGTTGAACGAATCCGTCTAAATCACCAGCACTGGCCGAATGTCACCTGGGCCCGACCCAACCGGAGGCGGCAGACTTGCCCACCATATTTCGCCGCGTTTCATCCTACCACTCCTCCTTGGGCAGGATTTCACTCTGGGCCTGAAGCCAGGCCGGATCAATCGCGGATGGTTGGGTTGAATAGATTGCGTCGAGGTGTTTGGTAATTTCCGCCTGGCGCTGTTCGTCCAGAAACTGCTTGAGCGCCTGGGCATACAGCTCGCTTCGGCTGAGGTTATGCTGTTCGGCATACACTTCAGCTTGTTTGAATAAGGTATCTGGAATTGAAATTGCGGTTTTCATACCCGTAGTATAACTCTTCGTTAGACTTTTTCAACTGATCAAGTTGTCCTGTTTGGGTTATGCTTTCGCGGGTGGCAGTTCATCCCAGCAGGTTGTGTAGCGTGGTGTCCGCTGTCTTCAGCCCGATTCTTTTGTATTTTCATCCAGGACCTGACGCACTTTTTGAGCCAGACCCTGCGGAGAATATGGTTTCTGGATAAATGAAACATTGGCCCGCAACAGACCGTGACGAATCACCGCATCCTCGGTATACCCACTCATATACAGTACTTTCATGTGTGGAGACCGGGCTTGCAGGTGTTCGACGAGTTCGGGACCGCTCATGTTCGGCATGACTACGTCCGTCAATACCAGATCAATCGGTCCCTGATGGGTCTCTACGATTTGTAACGCGTCCTTCCCGTCTGTCGCGGTCAGTACCTGATAGCCGTACATTGCCAGGCTGATCAATGCCAGCTCGCGCACTCGCTGCTCATCTTCCACAATCAGAATCGTTTCTGTCCCGAGCCCCTCAGGATTGGGCGCCGACTCGGTTTGCTCAGTCACTTGTTCAACAATAGCGGGAAAATAAATCTTGAACGTCGTCCCATGTCCAGGCTCGCTGTAGACATGGATGCAGCCACCGCTCTGTTGAACGATGCCAAATACCATTGCCAGGCCCAACCCCGTCCCTTTGCCTACCTCTTTGGTGGTAAAAAATGGCTCAAAGATGCGAGCCGTAACCTCTGGCGTCATTCCGCAACCACTGTCGGTTATGGCCAGCAGGACGTGAGGTCCCGCCTTGCAGTCAATCCGTGTGGCCGCATATTCATTACTCAGCATGACGTTGGCGGTTTCAATCGTCAGTTTACCGCCCCTGGGCATTGCATCACGGGCGTTGACAACCAGGTTCATCAAAATTTGATCCAGTTGACTGGGATCAACCTTGACCAGGTTGAGGTTTTGGGCCAGAACCGTTGTGAAGAGAATATCTTCGCCAATCAGGCGGCATAGCATTTTTCCAGTGTCGGCAATGACGGTATTCAGATCCAGAATTTTGGGTTGGAGCATCGTCTGTCGGCTGAAGCCAAGCAATTGCCGGGTGAGGGCCGTCGCCCGGTCACTTGCCTCTTTGATGGCCGTGACTGATTTGCGAACGGTGTCACCGGCCTCGGGCAGTTTAAGCAAGAGTGTGCTGTAGCCCGAGATGACCGTGAGCAGGTTGTTGAAATCGTGGGCAATTCCACCCGCCACCCGGCCAATTGCCTCCATCTTTTGAGATTGGCGGAGCTGCTCCTCAAGCTGTTTGCGCTCGGTGATGTCGCGTGAGACACCGATGACTCCAATGACATTTCCGCTCTCGTCACGATACGGCGCTTTGATGGCCTGGAATGTGCGCGGGCCGCCGGGTGTGATGAGAAACTCTTCAAAGGTGTGAACCTGGTTGGATTCCATGACCAGACAGTCGCTCACCCTCACGGTATGGGCGCCTTCCGGGCCGAAAATTGCCAGGTCATCCGTGCCGAGTACCTCCTCAACCGGTTTACCGACAAACCGGGCGGTGGCTTCATTCAGGAGCAAGTACTTGCCCTCCCGATCTTTGACGAAGACCGCATCCAGCGTTCCCTCGGCCACCGCCCGCAAGAGATGGTTGGTTCGGGTGACCTCGGCTTCGGCCCGCCGCTGCTCCGTGATGTCACGAACTTCAACCAGAGACGCTGGCCGACCGGCAAATTCCAGCCCATGGGTCGAAATCTCGACCTCGATGATCTCTCCGTTTTTTTTCTGATGCCGCCACACCCTGCGTTCCTCCGTCAAGGTTCCTGACTGTGTCAGCAGGTCGAGCATGGCCGGTACATCTTCTGGCGGGCAGATATCCTTGATTGTCATGCTCAAGAATTCGTCGCGACTGTAGCCATATCGGGTGACTGCCGCATTATTGACGGCCAGATAGACCAGGGTTTCACGGTCATAGACAAAGAGCGGGTCCGTGATGGCCTGAAACAGGTTGCGATAGCGCTCTTCGCTGTCACGCAGGGCAATTTCCGTCCGTTTTCGTTCGGCAATTTCCTCCAGGAGCTCACGATTGACCAGTTCCAACTGGTGGGCCCGTTTTTCCAGCTTCCGAATCAGAACCTCGTTGTATTCCTCTAGCAGGATGGTTTCTTCAGCCGGATGATGCTCGGATGGTGCCAGTTCTTGGCGAGTCGCTTTCGCCAACACCTCCTGAATGACTTCTATAAACGGTTCCGGCTCGGCAGGTTTGGTGATGAACGCATCGGCGCCGAGGTTTCGCGCCAGGCGTTCATCCCGTGGTTCGGTGTAGGTTGCGGTGTAGACGACAAAAGGAACCTGCTTCAACTGGTCGTCCGCCTTCCATTGGCGCAGAAGCGTGTATCCATCCATCACCGGCATGAGCAAATCGGAAATGACCAGATCCGGCGGGTTTTGACGAGCTTTGACCAGCGCATCAGCCCCATGGCGGGCTTCGTCCACGCTGTAGCCATGGCCCTGCAGGAGCATCCGCAGCAAATACAGGTTCTCCAGGTTATCGTCAATGATCAGCACATGCCTCATGAGGTGGGTTCCTTGTCTGGAAAATTGAGGAATCGTTCGACTTCAGAGATGAAAGACTCTGGGTTGATCGGTTTTTCGATATAGCCTTCGGCTCCAGCCGCGAGGCATTTTTCCCGGTCGCCAACCATGGCGTAGGACGTGACGGCAATGATAGGGATGGATTTCAAATGCGGGTCGTTTTTGAGGGCGCGGGCCACGGCATGGCCGTCCATTCCGGGTAACTGGATGTCGAGCAGAATCAGATCGGGACGTGTTTGCGCCGCCAGCTCCAGTCCTTGCGGACCAGTTTCCGCCTGCAAAATTTCATGGCCACGCTGTTCCAGCATAAATGTGGCCAGGTAGCGGTTTTGTGGGTTGTCTTCGATGAGCAGAATTTTCGCTTTCATACTTTTTCTGGTCCGTGAAGTGGCAGTGTCACGCTGAAGGTGCTGCCCTTTCCCCATTCGCTCTCAACACTGATCTCGCCACCCATCAAGGTCGTCAGGCGACGGCAGATGGCCAGCCCAAGGCCAGTACCTTCGTGGTTTCGTGATAGCCCGGAGTCAATCTGGCGGAATGGCTGAAACAGGGTTGGTAGATTCTCCGGTTTGATCCCCATGCCGGTGTCGGAAACGTGCAGGCGAATGGCGGGCTGGGGGGCAGGTGCGCTGGGGATCTTGAAATCAGGAATCAGGTCTGCCGTCAGCGAGATCTCGCCGTGATGGGTGAACTTCACGGCATTGCTGAGCAAGTTGAGCAGGATTTGCTCAAACCGACGTTCATCACTCACGGCCTGACCCAACCCCGGCGGGAGGTTGACGCGTACCTGAAGCCCTTTTGCCTCAGCCTGAGGCGTGATCAGCGTGATGACTTTGGTGATGGACCGGTGCATATCAAATGGCAGGCGTGCGACCTCAAGCTGTCCAGCTTCGATTTTGGAGATGTCGAGGACATCGTTCACCAGTGCCAGCAGGTGACGGGCACTGGTTCGCACCATCGTCAGTTGTTTGGTTTGCTCTAGGTTGAGCGGCCCGGCCAATCCCTGCAGGATAATACCGGTGAATCCGATGATGGAATTAAGCGGAGTGCGCAATTCATGCGACATGGTTGCCAGAAAAGCCGACTTGATGCGGTCGGCTTCCTCCGCATGACGCCGTTTCTCTTGCTCGGCTTCGATGCGCATGCGGTCAGTGATGTCGGTGCCGATACTGAGAATCTCAACCACCTGGCCCTGGTGATCGCGCACGATGCGGTTGGTCCAGGCAACCCAGACGCGTTCGCCGTTGCGACGGATGTTTTCGTTGATGTTTTGCTCAAACGCCTCGGGCGTGGTGCGAATAATGTCCATTAGTTGGCCGAGGTCGCGACCGCCGCTTTCATTGGGTGGGACAATGGTTTCGATGACACGGCGACCAATGATTTCCTCCGCCGAATACCCGAAAAATTGCTGGCCAAACGCATTGAGGAAGGTAATGCGCCCATCAGAGTCCCAGCGCAGAATGATGCTGTTGGCATATTCGACCAGTTCCCGGTACTTCTGCTCACTTTCCGCAAGCAATCTCTCGGCACGTTTGCGGTCGGAAATATCAATCCCCACGCCGACCAAACACGACTGCTCTTCAAACGGAACTTGACGACCGGTGAAAAAATAGGGTGTGGCGGTGCCGTCCTTGGCCACAAACAGGGCTTCAATGCAAGATTCTCCCATTGCAAACACTTCCCCAATGCGTTCTTCCACCCGGATCTTGTCTTCTCCTCTGAAGAAATCAAGTGGATGCATGTGGGCAATTTCCTCAGCGCAATATCCTGTAACGGTCTCAAAGTTGCG
Organism: Acidobacteriota bacterium; assembly: GCA_016208495.1. Taxonomy (NCBI): domain Bacteria; kingdom Pseudomonadati; phylum Acidobacteriota; species Acidobacteriota bacterium. The sequence continues at coordinate 114,204 of JACQXX010000080.1, forward strand.
GTTCCAGCGCAAGAATTTCCCATTTGAATCATAAAAATAAAGAATGCCAGGCATACTTTCGATCATGGTGTCTGAAAAAAGTTTTTCGCGGTACACCATCTGCTCTGCCTGCCGCCGTGCTTCCTCACGCCCAAAATTGTCCAGTGCGAATGAGAGATCACAGGTCGCTTCTTCAAGAAGTGCAATTTCCTGGTCGTGGAAAAAATTCGATTTGTCTGCATAGACACTGAGCGTGCCGGTTACTTCTCCGTTTTCCCGAATTGGGAAAGCGGCGGAAGCGTGGAACCCATGCTGCCTGTAGGCTTCGCGCCAGGGTAGGGTGGCCGGATCATTGAGCATATCGTTGCAGATATAGGACCTGCCCAAACGAAATGCCGTACCGGACGGTCCCCGGCCTTCCGGACGGTCATCGGTACTCACCGTGATGGTTTGAAGGTAGCCGGCACCCTCACCATATTCGGCCACTGGAATCAGACGGTGCGTAGCCGGGTCATGCCAGCCGATCCAGGCCAGGTGCAACCCTCCGTGCTCAACCAGGACTTGACAGACTTTGCGGAAGAGTTCATCCCGAGTCGGCGTCCAGACGATAGCCTGGTTGATCTGACTCAACGCGGCATACAGCCGGGACAGGCGATCAATTTCACGTTCGCGTTCCTTGAGCACGGTGATATCGCGCACGATACGTGCCGTCCCCACGATCTGGCCACTGGCATCTTTGAGCGGCGAGGCGGCCACCGAGACATCAAGGGGTCGTCCATCTCTGGTTTGGCGTTGCGTTTCAAAGGGTTCCACCCGCTCACCCCGTCGGATCTGCTCCAGAATCAGAATTTCCTCGTGCTGCTTGTCGGCTGGGAACAACCGTATCATCGAAACACCGATCATTTCATCAACTCGATAGCCATAGATGGCTTCCGCTCCGGCATTCCAACTTGTGATTACTCCATTTAAGTCTGTGCTGACGATGCAGTCCCGCGACGACTCGACAATGGCAGCCAGGTGCTCACGGTACGCCTGGGCCTGTTTGGAATCGGAAAGGTCACGGATCATGGCGAGAAGGGTGCCGTCAGGCATGAGCGTGGCAACTACATCCGCTGAGAAAACTGAACCGTCCTTGCGCCGAAACTGCCATTCCCGGTGATGGTCGGACCGACCGGTAATTTCATCTAATGCTGACTCAATATGTGGGGTCTCTGACTGGACCACAATGTCAGTGGCGTGCAATCCAATAAATTCGTCGCGAGTATATCCAAACATCCGGCAGATGGTTTCATTGGCATCAGTGTAATAGCTCTGGGTATCGGCCAGCACGGCACCAACCTGGGCATATTCAAAGAGGGTGCGGTAGCGTGCCTCACACGTCTGCAATGCCTGCTCGCGCCGGTGGTGTTCTGTCATGTCACGTGTCACCTCGGCAAATCCAATATGACAGGTGCCTTGATCAAAGAGTGCCGTCAGCGTGACCAGGGCCCAGAATGTGGTTCCATCCTTGCGCTGCCGGTAGCCTTCTTCCTCATAGGATCCGCTGGCCAACGTCTGCTGCAGCACCTGGTGGGGTTTGCCGGCGGCCACATCTTCGGGCGCGTAGAGCAGGGAAAAAGGTTGGCCGACAACGTCTTCAGTTCGGTACCCGGTGAGGTGCTCGGCTCCAGAGTTCCAGTTTGTCACCTTGCCATCAGGATCCAGTAAAAACATGGCGTAGCCCTTGACCGATTCTATGAACAGTCGAAACGGATCGGCAGCCTGAGGCGCGAACGAAGACATAAGCAGGTATCCAATTTCAATAAAATGAGATGGTTATACACAAATTCTACCCAACAACACCGCTTTATGAAATACAAAAAATGGGGCTGAAGAAAATGGGCTGAGAAAACCAGGGCAGGAGGAATTGGTTGGACTTTTTTCCGGAGTCCAGGCGAAAAATTTCAATCGCTGGTTGAAATGCAACTTTAAATGGAATATGGGTTGGAGTTCACGGTTTTTGATCAAAAAACCGCCTGTTGCCTCTCATCTCTCTTTCAAAATCATGGTTTTATGGCATTTCAGAAAAGATTCCCAGCCTGTTTTCTTTTTCTTGAGAGCTATGCAAGAACAGTCAAGTAATACCATTTTGCAATGAACACCTCGCATTAGCAAACGGCTAAATCTTTGAAAAAATTGTATTTCCCTCAGACCTTAGCCTGATACCCCATAAGCGCCAGGATAAGGAACCCCGTGTCCTTTCCGTTGACATTGAACGACGCTCTTGTCGGGCCTGGATCCCGTCCTGGCCAGGCCCGTGGGCTTCGCACCACGGCTATTAAACGACGACCCTTCGGGCCTAAAACCCCTTATCCTGGCGCGTATGGCCTGATACCCTCAGCCCAAAATGGTATAATTCAATCAACCTGAGCGAACTACTGACTACTGACTACTGACTACAAACTGGTAATTATGAGAAAACATTGGATTTGTATCTGTATACTTGGATTGATCATTTTTGGAGCGACAGCGTGCGGTACGCCACCACCACCGCCCGCCCCACCACCTCAAGCCCCGCCAATCAAACAAAAATTAGAAGCTTCCTGTGTTGTATGTGGCATGCCGGTTGTGGATGCCTGTCAGAATCGGTTTGAAGGCGCCGGTGCCACGGCCCAGTTATGTTCGGCAATTTGCGCCGCTTCATATGTTCAAAAGACTCCGGCACAAGAAGCCACACTCAAGGTGATTGATTTCCAAACCCGCGCGCTGATTCCAGCCCCAGACGCTTTTTACCTCAAAGGATCAACGCTGACGATTATCGGAGCGATGCCTCCCACTGTTGCCGCCTTCGGTGATCGCAAAGCGGCTGACCAGGCGGCCAAAAGCAACGGTGGTAAAGTTCTTGATTGGAAAGGGGTTCTGGCTGAACTTCGCAAGGCGCCCGAATTCCAGTCCCACTGATCTTCATTTTGGAAAGCGGCGTCAAGCCGCCGCACTCCACAGGATGTATGCTGACACTTCTTGCTGTTTTTACGCTTGGTCTTTTGAGCGGATGGTTGCTTGATTCACCGGGAGATTTGTCCCAGAAAGTTCGGGATCAAATCAATTCAACTCCACCACCTGCTGAAGCCGTGCCGTCACTCACTCCGATTTGGGCTTTTTTTCCATTTGGTGTTGGGAGACTGGCGGTCTATTTTGCGCTTGGCGCCGCCGCCGGATTTCTGGGAACCCTGGCTTTCGAGCAGGCCGTGTTGAACGGAAAAATCCGCTATTTATTTGTCATCATTGGGGTTGTGCTGCTGGCGTTGTTTTTTGTCCTGCACCTGCTCGTACCGTCGCCAGAAGCAGCGCTTGAAAAACTTGGGCGATCCCGCCTGGGGCGAAGCTCCCTTCAGCTTTTAGATCGCTCACCAGCTCCGGTTCGCTACCTGGGACTGGGGATGCTGGATGCCCTGTTCCCCAATCACATTACCTGTGCCTTGATTGTACTGGCGTTTACCTCGTGGGACAGCCTGCGCGGCACGATGCTGATGCTCAGTTTTGGGTTTGGCACACTTCCATTGATGGCGTTGAAATCGCTGCTTCCAGAATTCACCGCCCAGGTTGTGAAAGAAGCTTCTTCCGGGCTGGTCACCGTGATTGTGTGCCTGTTTGCCGGGGTCTTTTTTCTGCGCGGGGCGGGGTATGCCTTTGTCAACGGCCAGATTGTGCGGGATGACCTGCTGCACGAAGGCCACGAGGTTTCGGCTGATGACTCAATTGTACGGATCAATGTTCCGTTTCCAAAAATCGAATTGACCGATTTGGAAGGAAAAAAACACCACCTGGAGGAATATCGTGGGAAAACGGTGGTCCTGGTGACAATTGGGACGCATTGCCCCTGTGTCGAAGCCTACCGCGACCGGCTCAATGCGCTGGCCAAACGATATGAACCAGTCGGGGTCATCTTTTTGGGAATGAACCCCAATGGGAACGAGCCAGAAGCTGAAATCCGGGACCATCAGCGGAAAAAACCATTTGTCTTCCCCGTGACGATTGACGCTGATCAGCATATTTCCGACGTGATCAAAGCCAAATGCATGACTGAAACCTTCTTAATTGATGCCAATGGGTTGCTGCGCTATCACGGACGGATTGACGACAACATTTACTATCCGCAAGACGTGACCGATCACACCTTGGAAAATGCGCTCAATGTCGTGCTTGGCGGAAAACCACAGCTTTTGACCAGTCAGGTCGCCATGGGCTGTGCCATTGTGCGGAAGAAACTGCCCACAATCCAGATGACAAGGTGACAAGGTGACTGCTTGACAAGGTGACTGCTTGACAAAGTGACAATAAACAGATTCATCATTCAGTCACTTTGTCACTTTGTCACTTTGTCACTTTGTCACCTTGTCACCTTGTCACTTTGTCACTTTGTCACCTTGTCACTTTGTCACTTTGTCATTTATTCAGTTCAGCGATTTCAGCCAGCATTCTCTGGAGTTCCGCGCCTGAAATCCACTGTCCTCGGAGCATCACACCAGCGGTTTTTGAGGCATTGGCGATGCTGATGAGCGGGTTGGCGTCAACCAGCACCAGATCGGCGCGTTTTCCAACTTCAATGGTTCCAATTTGTTTGTTGAGCTTGAGGTATTCGGCTGGAGTTCGAGTGGCGGCTTCAAGGGCCTGGAACGGAGTTAATCCGGCGTCAACCAGTGCCTGGAGTTCCCGGTGCAGGGCAAATCCCGGCACCAGAAAGAACTGCGGCGAATCAGACCCGGCCAGCAGTTTCGCCCCATTGTGGGCCAGTCCAACCACCAGTTGATTCCGAATCTGAGTAAACGGAAGCCGTTCTTCAAGGGGGATGGCATTGTTGAGAAAGCTCTGTTTTTGTTTAGCAAAGTCGGAGCGCATTTTGGGTGTCGCATACCGCACTTCAGGCCACTTTAAGAGGTCTTCCGGTTTTTCATCTGACACGATGACTTTAAACAAAGCCAGCGTTGGGGTGTTGTAGACTCCAGCCGTTTTCGTGGTTTGGGCAAGCGCCGGAATACGCGCCGTTTCCACATACTGAAGAACCGGACCTAAAATAATTTGTCCTGGCGGTACTTGAACTGGGACGATTGCCGGCAGCAGGGCCCGGATGTAGCCGTCCAGATGTTCAATCGTTTCCTGCTTTGCATTGAGTGCGCGCTCCAGCCCGACGGTTTGGGTGACGTGGCCGGCAATCGGGATTCCCAATTTTCTCGCCGTGGCCACAATCGCGTCGTAGGTCTGAGGGCTCAGGTTTTCGTGGACTTTGATCAGGTCAAATCCGGCGGTTTTGTGTTCGGTGACAATTCGTTCACCTTCAGCCGGATTGGGCGCCATAAACCCAAGGATCGGCGGCCCAGAAGTAATCAACGTCGGCCCGAGTGCTTCACCTCGGGCAATTCGGTCGCGAAGCACCACGTGGCTGGGGTTGCCAACCATGTTGCGAATCGTGGTAATGCCATTGGCTAAGTTCAGTTTCAACCATTGCCGTGCCAGATCATTTGCTGATCCGGTATCGCTGGCAAGGTGGGCATGCGCATCAATCAACCCTGGCAGCAAAAACTTACCGGCAGCTTCAATTCGTTCTGCTTTTTTGGGGATTTTGACTTGATTCGCTGGTCCAATCTGGTTGATTTTGCCATTTTTAACCAGCACCACCTGATTCTCCAGGACCTGTTCCCGGTCCATCGGAATCACGTTGACGTTGATGAACGCATAGAGCTTTTTCTGTGGATTGGATTGACGGGCCAGCGTGGTGGCCGGGAGCACACACACGCAAAGGAAGACTGCAAAAACCCACTTGATGCGAGCCATGCCAGAAAACCTCCAGTTAAGAACTGAGCGGGTAGGGGATTGAGAAGATTGGGAAAGAATGAAATGAAAGTGGTTTATTGCGGCACAGGTTCTTATTGCCTGAATTGCTGATACCAATCTGCAATGAAATCCTCGTAATAGAAAACAGTCAAGTGGCTCATCTAAATAAACTTAGCGAGCTACTGATACCATTTTGCAATGAAATCATCGTATTAGAGAATATTCAAGTAATTCAATCAAATAGACTTAGTGAACTACTGACTACTGACTACTGACTACAAACTGGTATGACTACTGACTAATAACTACTGACGAAAAAAATAATAGCCAGCACTCCGAAAAGCAAAAAAGTTGATAACCGTCGCACTTTGCTTCGCTTTTAGGAGTGCTGGCTTAGGCCAAACATTTACCCTGCATATCAACCGATATGCTTGATGTGCAGAGTACTCGCATTCTTGGAAATAGGAATTTGAATGTGACCAATCGTGCCTGGCATGACACGAACCGTGAAAAGGAATACCTGAACCGTGTCACCCTTCTTCCATCAAAGCCAGTAATCGGTCGCGATAGGTCCGGCTGAGCGTAAGCTGGTTTCCATTGCGCAGGATCACGGTTTGATCGCCGTTAAAGAGCGGCTGGAGTTCCTTAATCCGGTCAAGATTGACAATGGTGGTGCGATGGATGCGGACAAACCGGGTCGGATCAAGTCGGGTTTCAAGCTGGTTCATCCGCTCGCGAATCAAATGGACATCTTTGCCGACGTGAAGCTCCAAATAGTTTCCTGCCGTTTCGATCCAATCAATTTCATCAATCATTAAAAAGATGGTTCGGCCAGAAGTCTTGACCGCCAGCCGCTTGAGAAATTTCTGCTCCGGGTTGAGTGTTTTGAGCAGTGCGAGCAGGCGTTCATCTCGTGGTTCCGGTTCAGCTCGGTGAAGGTGTTTTTTGGCCCGGTGCAGCGCCTGCATAAACCGTTCCCGATCATACGGTTTGAGCAGATAATCCAGGGCATTGACTTCAAAGGCTTTCAGAGCGAAATGATCAAAGGCGGTCACGAAAATAAAAACCGGCATGTGCTCCAGGCCGATATGGTCGAGGACTTCGAACCCATCAACTTCGGGCATTTGAATATCAAGGAAAACCAGTTCGGGTTTGAGTGAGGTAATGGCGTCAATGGCTTCCAGGCCGTTGCCGCATTCGGCCACAATCTCAATTTCGGAGTCTTCGTTGAGAAACCGGGCCAGTTTTTGGCGGGCCAGCGGCATATCGTCAACGATCACTGTCTGAATCTTCTTCATAAAAATCTTCGACAAATTCGGTATGAAAGGGAATGGTGACATTGACGGACAGACCACCATCGGGAAGGGTCCAAAACTCAAACTGCTGGTTTTCACCATACAGCCGTTTGAGTCGTTCGCGGGTATTGGGTAATCCAATGCCAAGCCCTAACGCCTGTTCCGGGGTGCCCTTTAACCCAATGCCGTCATCCGAGACCTGGAGTTTCAATGACCCATTGTGCCGAAACGCCCGAATGTTGATCGCACCGCCGGTGATTCGCGGGGCAATGCCATGTCGAATGGCATTTTCAACCAGCGGTTGGAGCACCAGGTTTGGAACACGGGCTGGAAGGACATCGCGGTCAATCTCAAATTCAATCGTGAGCCGTTCTTGCAAGAGTGTTTTCTGAATCTCAAGGTACTTTTTGAGGAATTCAAGTTCCTCTCGCAGGGTAATTTCTTGATTCTGGCTGCTTTGGAGCGTCGTTCGGAGTAAATCACTCAACTGGGTGATGGTTCGGTCGGCCAGTTCGGGGTGGTCATAAACCAGTTCGGAAATGGCATTGAGCGTGTTGAACAAGAAATGCGGGTGAATCTGCATTTTCAACGCCTGGAGTTGAGCCTGGGCAAAACGGTATTCACGGTCTTTGTATTTTTGAAAGTAGGTAATGGCCTGACTGACGCCAATGATACCCAGGTACACCAGAATATCCGTCGCACCGACACCCACCAGGACTGCTTTGAGTGAAATGGAATTGTGGTCTGACCGGGCAACATTCAGAACAAATGTGTTGGCGGCACGCAGCATGGCCATATGGACCAGCGCAAACGGGATGGCCAGGAGCAACAAAACCAGAGTGTTTCGGAGCTGATGGGGAGCTTCAATCGGGTATTGCTCCCCAAACCAGAAGACAAACGGGGTCAGGATCGCCCAGCCGTAAAAGAGCACCAGATTGGCGCTTAATGCTTCAATCCAGGTTAATGGAATGGTAGATTGGCTATGGAGCACATAGGTTTGCGGCGTGAAAATCAGCGCCAGAAATGTCCAGCACACCAGGATTCCGGTGGCACGAATCACATGGGGTTTGATTCGAGTGAGAGTGAAAAACTGGTTGACTGGCATCATGGGTACAGCAAAAGTTGAGAACCAGGACTGGATTGTGCATCTTCAACCGCTGAGGGTAAAAGATTTTTCCCGAAAGGTCGAGAATAGCCAGAGATGTTTCTCAATTGCAACCTGATGGGACATTTGGATGGTGGACCCAGGCGTGCTCAGCCGTCCACTTTGCTTGGAGTCCGTGACTCAATCCGGTACGCTCAGCATCATTTCAAACCCTGGGGTTGAGTTTGGTTTCAGATAGTTCCCATACGTGAATGAATGAGATCTCCCGCCTGCCGCAATGCGCTGATTTTTCCGGCTCCCTCGCTCTGAAACAACTGGTGAGGTGGATTCGGGTCATGCTGATGGCTGTTTTTTTCCTGGGGTGCGGTGCCGCGGCGCCAGTGCTGGCTCAATACCGGTTTGATCAGTGGACAACCGACACCGGATTGCCACAGAACGGCGTCCGTTCCATTCTCCAGACCCGCGATGAATATGTATGGTTTACCACCTTTGACGGACTGGTTCGGTTTGACGGTGTTCGGTTTACAGTGTTTGACAAGGGGCATACACCTGGACTCCACGGTAATCGGTTTACCACACTGTATGAAGATCAAGCCGGTACGTTATGGGTTGGAACGGAAGACGGCAGGGTAACACTGTACCGGGACGGGAAATTTGTTTCGTACGGTCCAGCCGCTGACTTCCAAATCCGGGCGATACAGTATTTTAAAACTGACCAGCACGGTGAAGTTCTTATTATCACCCAGGACGGCACATTTATTTTACACAACAACACGCTGATACCGGCTCAGGGCGACCAGGATACCCCAACCCAAAAAAGGTACGTTTGTCCGGATGGGACCAGGTGGCTCGTCGAACCTTCGGGGATCACGGAAATCAAGGCTGGCCAGGTCACGCACTATCCAATCAACCTGGATCCCCTGGCGATTAATCCCGATACCAAAGTGGTTCAAGACCGTCAGGGCCGGATGTGGGTTGGAGATGTGTCAAGCGTCTATCAACTGAAAGACGGTCAGATCACCCGGTTTACCGACCAGGAAGGCGTCCCGTCAGGCGGACAATTGAGCCCTCAGTGTGAAGATTCAGACGGTGGAATCTGGTTTACAACCGGGTTTGCCCAGCGGGAAGGAACCGGTCTGGTTCGATTCCATAACGGACGCTTTCAGACGTTTGGTCCTGAATCGGGTTTCCCAAATTGTGTTCTGAATACAATCTATAAAGATCGGGAAGGCACGCTCTGGGTCGGAACGCTGGTTGGGTTGTTTCGCATCAGAAAACAAACCATTCATCCCTTCTCGGTTCAGCACGGAGTGGTTCACCCAGAGGTGTACCCGATCCTCCAAACCCGCCAGGGAGCAATTCTGATCGGCACGGTGAAAGGCTTGACTCAGGTCAGGGATGGGCAAGCGGCTCAACTGGACGTGGGCCTTCCTGCCGAGATGCACAATGTGCAGGCGCTCTGGGAAGATGATCTCGGAAGGCTCTGGATCGGTGTGGTAGGTGGCATCTTTCGATACGCCAACGGAAAGCTGACCAATCTTTCACATCTGGTTGGTGATCTCACTGTTTTTGCCGTGCATCCTGACCGTCAGGGCCGATTGTGGCTGGCAACACGGGTTGGGGCGTTTGTTCTGGCTGACGATCAGGTGGTTGCCCACTACACAACCCGCGACGGGTTGCCGGGCAATGATGTCAAGGTGTTTCATGTGGATCGAACTGGAACCCTGTGGATTGGCACCTACGAAGGTCTGGCTCGCTTCACCCATGGCCGATTCCAGTCCTTTACCACGGCTCACGGGTTGTCAGGGAACCGTATTCGCTCAATTTATGAAGATGTGGATGGTGTGCTCTGGATCGGCACCTATGACGAAGGGCTGACCCGTTTTCAACCGGGTCGCGCCGTTATCTATCGAACAGAGCAGGGGTTGTTTAACAACGGGGTCTTTCACATTCTTGAAGATCAGGCCGGGAATTTTTGGATAAGTTGCAATCGTGGAATCTATCGGGTTAACCGCCGGGAGTTGAATGAACTGGCTGAAGGAAAGCGCACCGAGGTCACTTCGGTCTTTTATGGCAAGGATGATGGCCTGTTAAGTACCGAATGCAACGGCGGACGCCAGCCAGCCGGGCTCAAGGCCAGCGACGGCACATTCTGGTTTCCAACCCAAAACGGCGTGGCGGTGGTTGATCCACGGGTCAACCCCTTGAATCCGTTGCCACCTTCCGTCCACGTTGAATCGGTGACGATTGATCGTAAAGCTGCACCCTTTGACCAGGGCATCGAACTTTGGCCCGGCCAGGCAAACCTGGAAATCGCCTACACGGCCCCGAGTTTTATCAAGCCCGAACAGATTCGGTTTAAATATCAATTAGAAGGTGCTGATACCGAAATGGTTCCGGCTGGGACACGTCGTGTCGCCTATTATCCCTATGTTCCTCCCGGTAGCTACCGGTTTCGGGTCATTGCCGCCAATAGCGATGGGGTTTGGAATCTGGAAGGCGCCACACTCAACCTGGTGGTTCACCCACCGTTTTACCTCACCTGGCAATTCCGGCTTGCCTGTGTCCTGGTGGTGGGTGGAGTCGGTTTCTGGCTGTACAGCCTGCGTATTCGCCAGTTAAAGAAAGAAACCGAAGTGCAACTGGCTTTTTCACGGCAGCTTATTGCTTCCCAGGAAGCCGAACGGAAACGGATTGCCGGTGAATTGCACGACAGCCTGGGACAAAACCTGTTGCTGGTGAGAAATCTCGCCACGCTGAGCCTGGAATCCCTTCCTGATGAAAGCCTGACGCGTCAACAGTTGACGGAAATCTCAGAAACCACGTCGCTGGCAATTGCCGAAGTGCGCCAGATTGCCCATGATCTTCGCCCATACCAGTTGGAGCGGTTAGGGTTAACCAGTGCGCTCAGGGCCATGCTCACCCACGTCAAAAATTCCTCGGATATTGAGTTTGAGTTTGAAATTGACACCATTGACGGACTGTTGGCCAATGAGATGGAAATCAACCTCTACCGCATTGTGCAGGAATGTATCAACAACGTGCTCAAACATAGCGAGGCGACTTCCGCCCAAATTTCTGTCAAACGAGTTGGTTCCACACTGGAATTTCATTGCCGCGACAATGGGAAAGGGTTCGAGGTTGAAACCATTGGACGCTCGACTCGCCATGGGATGGGGCTGACAAGTTTGACGGAGCGTGTAAAAATGCTGGCGGGTTCACTTTCGATTCACTCCACGCTCAATCAGGGCACCGTGATTTCCGTGACCTTGACCGTTCAACCCTGAAGGGCCAATGGCATTCAGTGAAGGATGGGAGCGTCAACATTTTCCAGATAAGTTCTCATACATAAGTTTCCCGAGATATTGAATCTGGTAAGTGTTTGATTCTTTTCGTGTATTTCGTGTATTTCGTGGTTAAAATGTCTTGGAGTTTTCGGTAAAGTACTTATACCATTTTGCAATGAAATGATCGTATTAGAGAGTAGTCAAATAATTCAAGCAGATGAACTTAGTGAACTCCTGACTCCTGACTCCTGACTACAAACTGGTATTGCCAGGCACCAGTTGCCAATCGCCAAACACTATGCCAAAACCGATTCAAGTCCTGATTGCCGATGATCATCCCATTTTTCGCCGTGGATTGCGGATGGTGATTGAAGCCGACTCACGGATCAAAGTCGTGGCTGAGGCCGAAGACGGTCAAACCACGCTGGACGCAATTGCCGCAACCGATCCGGAAGTGGCCGTGCTCGATATTGATATGCCGGCGCCGGACGGACTGACCATCGTGAAGGTCCTGCGTCAAAAAAAGCTCCGGACCATTCCCATCTTCTTAACCATGCACAAAGACGAGGAACTCTTTAATGCCGCGCTGGACCTGGGCGTCCGGGGGTTTGTGGTCAAAGACAGCGCCATCACCGAAATTGTCGAGTGCATCAAAGCCGTCGCAACGGGCAACCATTATTATAGCCCCTTGCTCTCCGGTTTTTTAGTCAACCGAAGTACCCGCTCCGGAATGCCGGATACGCCAGGTCCCTCCCTTTCGCTCTTAACTCCTTCCGAACGCCGTGTTCTGCGGTTGCTTGCCGAATCCAAAACCAACAAGGAAATTGCCGAAGACCTGTGTATCAGTGCGCGCACCATTGAGCACCACCGCGCTCATATTTGCGAAAAACTGGGAATTTCTGGAAAACACGCCCTCCTGACCTTTGCTCTGAACCATAAAAATGAGCTCTAAAAAGCAAAAAAATTTGTGAAATAAATCCCTCCTTCATTCCACTTCAAAAAAAGCGAGAAGAATGCAGCTCTCTTTTTTTTAATTGCGGGTTTTGTTCACTTGAGAAAGGTGATCAAGTTACCTGTAATCATTAATATGTTAGCCTGTAGTAATTTTGAAAACCTTGATTTTAAAGATCTTTTCAAAACAACTCAGTGCCAACAAACAAGGCTTGCCAAAAAACGATATAGGTAATTTTACCTATAGAAAAATAGGGAATAATACCTATAGAAAAATAGGTGAAAATACCGATTTAAAATAGGTAAACGTACCGATGTGAACTCAAGGAAATTTTGGTTAACTGTGAGCGTCTTCTCAAAACCAAAAGGGAAAAAGTCAAGCGTTGCTGCCTTTAACAGGTTTGATTTCCTCAGTTTGGTCTGAACAGAGGTTCGGGGCTGCCTGAGGCCATCAGGTTCAATGTTTCCACAGCCCGGAGATCTAACAGGAGTGTATTTTATATGACTTTCGGACAGATTCGTTTGTTTCTCATTCCGTTCATGAGTTGTTATCTGATGGTCAGCACCGGGATGACAGCCAAAGCCACCCAGAACCCTCAAGCCTCGGTTACCACCACCACTTTGCCTGCAGATACCCGACGAGATGAACAACTGGTCAAACTTTGGAAACAGTTTACTGAAAAAAAAGAGCGCTATGTGCAACTGATGGACAAGGATATTTCCTTCCGAACCTCGGTTGAGGCGGCCTATCAGGAGAAGCTCAGGGAACACGCGGAGTTTGCCGCCACCGTCAATGCCTATAATGAATCGCTCACATCAGCCGCCAAACCCGCCGGCCCTGAGGGGAGACAGTTTGAAGTGTTTTATGACAATCCCCTGGTACAGGAATATGTCAATCGGGTTGGCCAAACCATGGTTCCGATTAAATCGAAGCAGGAATATGTCTTTCGTGTCACGTTGAATCCGATCCCTGAGACACGGTCGCTGACGACGGGCACCATCTACATTTCAACCGGTCTGCTGGCCTTGATTGACAACGAAGCCCAACTGGCCTATTTGCTGGCTCACGAAATCGCCCACATTGAAAAAGAACATTGGAAGGACGATTTGCTGTTTGAGGTCGGCCTGCGTCGCGATGGCGAGCATAAAAATTTCTTCAAACTGTTTTTCACGGCCATCCAGCCATTCCTGACCGGTCCCATGCTGCGGGTGCCGATTGACGAACTGGTTCCGTCGGTCGGTGGCGGAATTGCTTCTGATCGGCTCCTGACCGGGTTGTCACAGTATGGAAATCTGGGCGAATTGAATAAACGATTTGGCACCACCTTTGGCGGAAAGCAAAGTCTCCCGGCCATGCTCAAGCTGGTTTCAGCCAGGTCGGTGTTTTCCTGGGACAAACTCAAAGAAGATGAAGCCGATGATCTGGCAACACGGTGGTTGTTGGAACGCAACTACGACCCACAAGCGGCACTATCGTTTTACGCCAAACTCCATACAGCGCGAGCTTCTGATCCACGGTTGGGCCTGGCTTTTCTGACGGACGGAAGTCGCGTCTCAGATCGAATGCAGGAAATCCAAAGCCAGGTTGTCTTGCTGCGCAAAAATGTCACTGACCCTCAGCGGCTGATGGTGGGCGCTTTCAACCTGTCTGAAACTCCAAAGTCGCTGATTCCGCTTTCCCCGGAAGATATCCTGAACAAAGGCCCTGGTTCGTTGTCTGGGCGCAAACCCAGGCCCAAAGATCCATACCAGGAAGACGATGACGAACGGACCAGAGCACTGCGCAAGAAAATCAATGAAAACGCCAGCGTGATTCAGGCTGAATTCGGCACCGGCAAGCCAGTTGCAGGTCGGGAGGAATTTCAGTTGATTCTCAACAACATTAAACGCGACGCCGGGGTCAAGGCATTCCAATCTGATATGTTCGGAGTGGCCCGGGCCCAACTGGAAGAAGCATTTAAACTCAATCCCCAGGATCCGCAAACAAATTATCATCTGGCCCTGGTCACACGCTTTACAGCTCGAACTCCAACCGAGCGAAAGCTTTCGTTTGAAATGCTGACCACTGCCATTCAACAAGATCCCGTGGGCGTACTGGTTGATGCCCGGTTCCAGGCGGCGCTTTCACTTCTGGATGTCGCCAGTTACAAACCGGATTCGACACAGAAACAAACCATCACCAGACTGCTCAACGAGTATGTCGAACTTTTTCGCCAGCAACATAACGGACACCTGCCCCCAAATATGAATCGGGTCCAGGAATACCTGCGGCTGGTACAGCCTGAAGCGACGGCTTCAAATCAACCAACCATCAAGTAGCGTGAAAGGGAAGTTATGAAATTTAACCAGTTCGGATTTCAAGCATTGTTTGTTGTTGCGGTTCTCCTGGCGGTGCTGGCTGGCCCAATGACAGCCTTCAGTCAGGTGGAGGAAGGACACTATGCCATCATCACCGTCGGTGGGAAAAATACCTATGACGTTGAGATTGAAGGCAAAGCCTATCCGTGCTATCGGCATGGCCGTTTGACTGGGGGCATTCTTTATCAGATTGATCCGCAAAAAGGCTGGGTTAGCGCTGCACCCTCGACGGTTGAAGCGGCGCCCTATGCCATGCCCACTGCCGGGCAACCCGTTTATATTGTGATGGATTTTGATCTTGGTGACGGCGCTGGAAATAAAGTATTTAAGGCAACCGTCACTGGGGTTGGCACCCAGGACTTCGACAAGGGAAAAATATTTCTTGACGTGGAAGCGGATCTCGGATCGTTCGCCTATCAGGGAACAGTCCGCCACTACGCAACGGAAGCTGAATACAAAGCGTTAGGCTGGCCGCCGGCACGCACCATGTCCAAACCGGATGTTGACGGTGGTCATTCGATAGCTCGTGAGTCAGACAAAGAGAAAGCCATTGCCGCGGCTGCCGCCAATTCCAACCAGCCGGCCAATGCGGCGAAGCCGGCGACCGAAGCTGAGCCAGCCAAACGTCCAACAGCAGCTCCAGGCAGCGGCTTTAAAATTACACTGGACTACAGCAAAGCCGACGCTTCGTTTACTCCTGCCGTGCGAACCCAACTTGAAGAAGCAGCTCGCTTCCTGGCTGGCTTCATTGCCGATGACCGCGAAGTCAGGGTTGTGGTCGTGGCGGATCCTGGTGTGACGGCTCTGGCTTCGGCGGCGCCTTCAGAGTGGGAAGAAAACAGCGATACCCGGTCGGTTTCTATTGCTGGCGGAATTGCCTTCAACCCAAAAAGCATCAACGATGTCAATGACAAACAGTCCAGCATTGTGGCATTGACGGTTCACGAACTACTTCATGTGCTTGGGTTTACTGAATCAGCCAAAGTCTATGCGAAATATTCAAAAGGCGGACAGTTTACCGGCCCCGTCACTGTCAAGATGAACAACGGCCAACCCGTTGCCGGGCAGGGGGGACATTTTGCACAGGGAGTGAAGGATGCTCATGGATTGGCGCCGCGAATGGCTGATGGCGGTGGTGATTTGCTTTCGGTTCTGGATCTGGCGGTGTTGTCGGATCTGGGTTACTCAATCCCGGCGCTCAAAGGCGCACCAGCACCACCAGTATTGGGTTTTACCCTTCATCCAGGCCAAAACATGGTGATGCACTATCCGGATGGGACACCAGCTTTTCTGCTTCAAGGGTACGGCGGGAATGACACCCTGATCGCGGGCGATGTTTCTCTCAAGAATGGGAAGAAAGCCACCTTCCTGATGGCTGGTGCTGGCGGAGACGATGTTTTTGTCAGTGGTCCCGGTGACGACGAAATGCGGGGAGATAACAGCCGTGCGGCAACCTATGGGACGGACGGGAAAGATACATTTGTGATTACCCCGGACAGCGGCAACGATTCGATTATGGATCTGGACGACAACGATGTGATTTTGCTTTCGCCAGCTTTTGGACTCTCTGACCTCGCCAAATATCTGGAAGACGATCAAAACATTGGGGCGAAATCGGTTCCTGGAACTCAGTTTTATTACCAGGGTACCTATTTGCTCAAATTGGGGAAGGTTGAACTCAGTATCTCGACCAGAAACCAGCAGAAACCAACTGTCGGCAATTTCAAAATTGGTGAGTGGAAAGCCAGCAATTAAATTTGGAGATGTCATTGAACAATTATCTCTGAACTTCAATGGAGAGTTTCTCAACCAGCAAACAATCTTTGCCATTCCAAAGTGTGATTGTAGATGGCAGTAAAAATACTTTAACAATTTCAAGAGGAGTTATGTATGAATCGCATTCTCATCCACATATTCGCAAGCATTCTGGTGTGTTTACCTTTTATCCTGACCTCACGCACGCTGGCCTGGACGGTTTCTTCACCACAGTCAGCCACTCAAATTGGCGACGGGGTCGAACTACCGAAAACAGAGGTTGTCCTCATCAATGCGCAAAGCGGTCTGGTGTTGGATATGTCGCTGGATAAACCAACCAGTGATCGAACACCAATCTATGTCTTTACCCGTCACGACGGATCCAACCAAAAGTGGAAATTTGTCGAAAGCGGGCACGGCGATTACCTCATTCTCAATGCCCAGAGCGGCCTCGCACTGGACATGTCGCTTGATAAGGCAACCGGTGATCGAACCGAGGTTTATGTCTTCAAACGGCATGATGGAGAAAACCAGCGTTGGAAAGTGGTTCCGAGTGAGAAAGGCGGCTTTTTCCTGGTCAATGCCAAAAGTGGAATGGCCCTGGATATGTCAATGGACAAGCCTGCTGGAAATGGAACGCCCGTCTATTGCTTTCACCAGCATGGCCACGACAATCAACGGTGGCTCCTCGGCTCAGAACCGGCTCAGAACGGAGAAAAAACAAAATTTGATGTGATTCTGACTTCCGCCGGCGCAAACAAGATCAATGTGATCCAGGTTGTCCGTCAAGTCACTTCGCTGGGTTTAAAAGACGCGAAAGACCTGGTTGAAAGCGCACCAAAAGTTGTAAAAGCAGGCATTTCCAGGAATGAAGCTGAAGAAATCCAAAAGAAACTGGTGGAGGCCGGCGCGAGCGCTGAAATCAAGTGATCTCAGTTTGGCAAAAGGAATTGCAAATGAGAGAATCGGAATTATATAGCTGAAACCAATCAACAGGAGAATCGGCATGAAAACACTGTATATGGCTATCGTGTGTCTGTTTTTTGTTGGTGTGGTCGGGGTGGCGGAAGTGACTGCCCAGACCGCACATGACTTCCCCTGCGACTGGAAGAGTGGATTTGCCATGGATCCCAGCAAAAAAGCACGGGTTGGGTATCTCATCAGTTTCGAAGGATTTACCCACCTGAAAGCAGATATCGAGGTTTTTACACCCTATGCCAACAATCCAGCCTATAAGGCCATCGCACTGGATAACGGCAAACTGTCAGTGGTCGGCATCCTTGAATCCCTTACCTGGAGTGGTGGCAAGGGGGACCCGCTTGTCTTTCAGGTGTATGTATCACAGGAAAATGCCAGCCAGCTCAAAAATTTGATGGAAAAGACACTGAGTTCGACCAGCGTGAACAAGCTTGGGCTCTGGATCCTGAACTTTGATGAAGAGGCTAAGAGTTGGTACGAGGAATTCTACCCAGTGTCACCCGATACCCTCAATACCCAGATCAATGCGCCTGGCGGCAAAGACATCCGGCTTCACGTTGCCGACAGCCCAACTAAAATTTCCCCCAACATTGACGTTAACGTCTACAAAGTTGAGTTCGAAGTTGTTCCAGGGGCAAACCAGGCATTTACGTTCCACAACGCCACATCGAGTGCAAAGCACAATGTTTTGTCCTGGGGAATGAAAGTCGGTCAGGGGGCCGCACTGGCTGAGTAGAACCCCACATCCCCAACCTCACTCATCAAAAACCACGAAGAAAGCTCAGGTTTTTTCTTCGTGGTTTTTGTGCTTTTATACCAATCAGGGTTCAGGGAAGTACAATTTTTTCAATAATGTAGCTATTTCCTAATACTACAGCGAGGTTTCGGTTTTAACCTGCGAAGCGGGTGATGGCTCGTAGCCCAGGGTGGAGTCTTCGAAACCCTGGGTTGACGGTCATTCCCAATTTCTCCCGTCCCACCGGCAACCGCCTACGGCGGTTGCCGGTGGGACGGGAGGTCGGTCGGGCCGTTGGTCCCAGGGTTGCACCCTGGGCTAGCGTGCCTGCCGCCCAGTTCCTGGGCTCAAAACTCGGTTTTTTATTAAAACCTCGCTGTAGTACTAATACGACCAAATAAACTTAGCGAACTACTGACTACTGACTACAAACTGGTATTATCGAGATTGACAGGTTCACAGTACCCGTGAGCCCTGACGAAAAACCATATCCCGAACCCTTTTCCCGACGTTCGTTTGATCCGATTTGATATGAGCCCAATGGATACAATTGTTTACCTTGATCGTGAAGCGATTCGCGCGCCGCTGTGCAGGCCAAATTTTCCACATCACTGGGTTGATTACCCTAATACCCGACCTGACCAGGTTGCTGAGCGTCTGTGCGAGGCAACACTGGTTTTGACCAACAAAGTGCGATTATCAGGGGAGGTTCTGCGTCAATTTCCAGCCGTTCGCTATATTGGAGTCACCGCAACCGGAACGGATTGTGTTGATCTCGATGCCTGCCGACAGCTTGGGATCACGGTGACCAATGTTCGAAACTGGTGTGCCACGCCGGTGGCGGAGCAGGTTTTTGCTTTGATTTTTGCGCTGCGCCGCCAGATTGTGGCCTCTGCCCGTCAGGTTGAGTTGGGAGAATGGCAACGGGCGTCCAGTTATTGTGTGTATCCACCGGTCATTCCACTCGATCTTGAAGGATCAACCTTGGGCATCATCGGCGCCGGGACAATTGGCCGGAAAGTGGCTTCAATGGGAACAGCATTGGGGATGAAGGTGATGGTTGCTGACCGCCGGGAGGCTGAACAACTCCGACCAGGTCGAACTCACTTTGAAACAGTGCTGGCTGAATGCGATATTATTTCGCTCAACTGCCCATTGACAGCACACACCCGCCACTTGATAAGCCATCCGGAACTGGAATTAATGCAACCCCATGCGTTGCTCATCAATTGCTCACGCGGAGGTCTCATTGACGCCAGGGCGCTGGCGGCGGCGTTGAAAGCTGGACGCATTGGTGGAGCTGGCATTGATGTGCTCGAAACCGAACCGCCACCAGACGACAACCCGTTGCTGCAGCCAGGGTATTCGAATCTGATTGTAAGTCCGCATGTGGCCTGGTTAAGCGCTCGATCATTGCAGGAGTTGACCCGGCAGGTAGTTACCAATTTGGAGCAGTTTGTAGCCGGAGTTTCATGGAATCGGGTTGTTTGAGAAATTGGGATAATCTTTTATTATCAGACTAAACTTTCAGTGAGTTCAGCCCTCTCACATCGCCTCCTCTCAATCAAATCATTAAGTACTTTGCAGGATTAGCTTTAGCTCCTTAAAAATGATTTTTGAGAGACTGAAAATTGATATACTTATCCAGCTCAAAACATCTTTCTTCCAGAATCTTTGCGTAACGGCTTGTGCTGCTTCGGGTATCGTCGCTATTCTGAGCCTTACTTCTTTGGCTCAGCCTTATTTCACTTAACGATTACACTCCTTCTATTGCAGGTGGCTCGCATGACGAACGCTGGATATCGCTCATCAGGAACTCTTCCCCGCCTCGGCATCTCCGACTTAAAACTATTTTTTTCTGATATTTACATCAAAGCTCACTACTTTACGGAAGCATTTCTCAAACCTACCAGTCATCACCCGGTTCTGATTCTGGGAGTGCTGGCCTTGATTGCCAGCATGTATCCGGGTGTGGTGAAAGCCCAATCCGTTTCTATCACCCGACTCAAACCAACCCAAACCCCTATCAATCAAACTCCGACCAAAATCGTGTTGCGCGGAACTGGGTTTACAGCTCAATCAGTGGTGTTCTTTGGTCAAGCCCAGGTGACCGCCAGAATCAACCCCAGTCGGGGCAAAATTGTGATTCGCAATGCTCCCAGTTCATTTTTTCAAAATAGTGGGGCGATTGATATCCGGGTGGCTGATGCTCAAGGCAATCAATCAAATGCCGTTCGACTGGTGGTCGGGAGCGGAAATTCCATTCGCATTGATCAACCCGAATCACTGACGGTCAACGTCCAAAACTCTGTCGCCATTCAGGCCACGGTTTTAGATGTCAACGGCACCCCGATTCCCAATTCAACGCTGAGTTTTCAGAGTGCAAATCCGACTCAGGCAACAGTTGACGCAACAGGACAGGTTACAGGTCTGGCGGCTGGGGCTGCCACGATTCAAGTTACCTCGGGTGATGCCGTGAGAACCCTCACCTTTTCAGTCAACGGGGTCTCAGTGGTTGATTCAGGGATCTTTGGTGACGGAGACATTCTGGTCGTCCCCAGTTTAGGCCGGATTTTTGCCAGTGACCTGCGCAACCACGTCATCAAGGGCGCTCAGGTTGGCCAACCGTTAACCACCCTGGCCGGAGCACTGGGATCGCCAGGGTTATCTGATGGCCCATTTACGGCATCCAGGTTTAGTGGTCCCCTGGGGCTTGGGCTCGGCACTCAGCGAATCTTTCTGGCTGACACTGCCAATCAGGCCATTCGGCGGTTTAATCTTCAAACCAATCAGGTTGATACCATCATCGAGGTTTCGGATTTGGCCAGTACCGGAGTGACAAGCTGGGGGCCACGGGGAGTCGTTCAGGCACCGGATGGAAATTTATACATCACCGACGCTCAAAACAGCGTCATCTGGCGAGCCCGATTGCTGGGAACCCAGGTTCAAATGAGTGTCCTGGCCGGAGGTATCGGTCAACCGGGACTGGTGGATGGTCCAGCCACCGGCGCTCGGTTTAACAATCTGCAGGAAATTGCGATTACAGGCAATATTTTGACGGTGACGGATCGCGGCAACAAAGTCGTGCGACTGGTGGCCCTCCCTGGCGGCGCCGTCAGCACGATTGGAAGTTCTAACGCGGGGCGTCCCGCTGACGCCGGGCGGCTCACCACCATTCCTCAGGTTGATGTGGTGTTTGATGATCCAGAAGGGGTTGATGTGGATGCCGCCGGCAATATTTATGTCACCGACGGGGCCACCGTTAAAGTCTTGTCCATTGTGAATAACCAGGTCGCTTCAATTTCCGATCTGGCCCAACCGGGGACTTTTCAAAACGCCGTTGGGGTGTCGGTCGGCACGGACTCAACGTTTGTGCTGGATTCCGGAAAAGGCCAGGTGATCCGGGTCGGGGTTTCCGCCCCCACAATTACCAGTATTACGCCAACCCAAATCAATGCCAGTTCCCCGCCGGAAATTGTGATCGTCGGCACCAATTTTCTGACCGAGACGATGGTGACAGTTGGAAATATTGCAGCCACCTCCGTGACGGTTGAAAACTCAACCCGACTCCGGTTTACCCTTCCGCCATTGCCATTTGGCGGCACACTTCCAGTCGTGGTTCAACATCGGGGAGGCTCGGCGGCAGGTTCCCTGACCGTGGTTGGGACGCCATCAGCCCCAGCCAATTTAGTGGCCCAGGTGATTTCACCAACTGAAGTGACCTTAACCTGGCAGGATACCAGTTCCAACGAAACCGGGTTTGTGGTTGAGCGCAAACTGGGTGATGCCGGTTCGTTTGTTCAGGTCACCACGACGCCACCCAATGTGGGTTCATTCTCTGATCGGAATTTAACCCAGCGCCTTACGGTCACCTATCGCGTCCGGGCCGTGAATGCCATTGGGGCTTCAGCCAATTCCAACGAAGCCACGGCGGTGCCGCGAAATTTGGTGCAAATCACCTTCTCACCTCAGGTTTCAACCCTTTCACCCGGTGAACGACTTTCAGTCGGGGTGAATTTTGAAGTGAGTACCGAACCTGGAGACCAGCCCGGAACCATTCTGCTGGATATCCCGCTTGATCCAACCCGATTTGATATTGCCCAGGCAATGGCCACACCTGGCGGGCTCATTTCTTCTGAGTTTTATGCGCCGTCTGATCTGGTGGTGGCCCCGTTTGAAAATGGGATTCGGATTATCCTCACCAGCAGCCGCAACCCAGTCAATGCCCAAATCAACGGGGGGAAAGGTACTTTTTGCACCCTTTCCGTCCCAGTGCTGTCAGGAGCCCCTTCCGGGTCAGTTTCCATTGACGTTTCGAATCAGCCGCCCTTTGCCACTCAATTCAACGAATCGCTCAAGGACGGGGCAAAACTCATTCCATTTTCAAGTATCCCAGCACCGATCACCATTCGGTGATGTCCCAAACACCACTGTCCGCGCCAGTGATACCGCCAGTCAAGTAGGGATTGGGGTTTAGGGTCTGAATCCCGTGTACTTTCACGAGCAGCCCGTAACCCCAAAACTCCAAACCTTTGTCAAATGAGGAATTGGTATGTTGCGTCGTATTCTTCAGTCCAGGTCAAATCCACGTCGAGTTTTATTTATTGCTGGTTTAACAATTTTATTTTCAACACTTTATCTCAAGAGCGTTCCTTATTCAAAAGCAGCATTTTCAGCCAATCAGAAGTCCGGCTCAGGGGCCAGGGTCACCATTGGTGCCAGCCAGCTTCGCAACCAATGGCTATCACTCTCGGATGGAATCCCTCTCACCGGAGAAACCACGGAGGCTGATGACACTGATGACGCATCCCGAGAGGCGGTGTCACGCCAGCCTGAAGCCCTGGCAAGCGCCGATTTGAACGATGATGGCATTCCCGATTTGATCACCGGTGGCACTCAGGGTGGCGCCGGGTCACTTGAAGTGTGGCTTGCCAATCCAGAGTACCGGTCGTTGTCATCGCTCCAAACCCGGCACAGAAATGAACAGGATCCATTTCAGGTGTCGCCATTCCTGCCCCAGCCAGCCCGATTTGGGCTGCCTGAGCGTCCGCTTTTTGTCGGTGCGGGTGATTTTACCGGCGACAGCAAAGCTGATGTCGTTGTCGTTTCCGGTTCATCAAATCAACTCCTGTTTTTTATCGGTGATGGAAATGGAAACCTGACCGCTGGCCAGATCCAATCGCTTCCAGGGAAAGTTTCCGCCTTCGTTGTCGGTGAAATCAACCGTCCAGACGGCTTGCCCGAAGTCGCGGTTGCGGTTGAAAGCCTTTCCGGCAGTGAAGTGCTGGTGTTTGAAAGTCCGCTTGGGGCCATGACGGCTGAACCTGAACGCTTTGTTTTCCCCAAAAAAGTCACAAGTCTCGCCGTCGGGCAATTTGACCGAGACAGTGCTTTTGATCTGGCGGTGGCGGCAGGCAATACCATTTCGATGATTTGGGGACGGGACCGGAGGTTGTCGGTTGACCCTGAGACCCAGGCTCAAGTTGCACCAGCCACACTCGACCAAATTCCAACTGGTCAGGAAATCAAACATATCGCTTCGGGCAATTTCATCGGAAATTCAGCCACTGAAATTGCACTTCTTTTTGAAAACAATCAGGTTGGATTGATTGAACCACTCGAACTTCGAAAACCAATCAAAGATGGATTTTCCAAGGCGGTGTGGAAACAGAGCCAGATAACCAATTCCCCAATACCGGGCGCCAAAGAACTGGTCAACGTCAAGGTTTCGGCGCTTCCTCACACGGATCTGGCCGTGATTGGAGATGATGCATCACTTGATTTGCTCTTACCGACTCACGGCACCAACACCAAAGCTCCAGGAGTTCAGCTTCCAAAATTCCAGGAAGTCCCCCTGCCCGCGACATCTCAGGCACTGGCGGTACTCCCGCTGAGGTTAAACCAGGATGCCCTGACCGATCTGGTGGTTTTGCACCAGGGGGAACGCCGTCCATCCACGCTGGTGACCCTGCCGCAGGCGACCTTTACCGTCACATCAACCGCTGACGCGAGTGACCTCAATATTGGGGATGGCATTTGTGACGCGGGAAGCGGCACCTGTACGCTGCGGGCCGCCCTTGAAGAAGCCAATTTTACCGCCGCCGCCGATCAAATTGTGTTCAACTTTGGACCGGGAGTGACGACGTTTAATTTGGGGGGCACGCTTTCACTTCCTGAAATCGTGAATCCGGTCACCATTGATGGGGGAACAATTGCGGGTCAAACCATCATGATCAGTGGTTCACCGATGCAATTTGGGAGTGGGCTCGAAGTTTCATCTGGGAACTGCACCATTTCAAATCTGGTCATCAATGACTTTCCAATGGCTGGCATCAAATTACGGATCAATGGCAATAACATCGTCAGGGGATGCCTGACTGGCACGGATGAAACCGGCACCAGTGCCAGACCCAATCAAAACGGCATCGAGATTACCCAAAGCTCAGCCGGCAACACGATTGGAGGAACGGTGACGGGCGATGGGAATCTATGTTCCGGAAATTCATTTACCGGGATTTGTTTAGCTGGATCGGGGACAGATGGAAATATCCTCCAGGGGAATCGAATCGGTGTGACCGCTGGGGGAACAGGTCCACTTGGCAACAGTGTGTATGGTGTTTTAATCAAACTTGGCCCAACGATGAACACCCAGATTGGTGGCTCGGTGACCGGGGCCTTCAATCATATTTCTTCAAATTCATCGGACGGGATTTCGATTGAGGAAGCCCAGGGAGTGATGATTCAGCAATGCTTGATCGGGACTTCCGGCAA
This sequence comes from Acidobacteriota bacterium, assembly GCA_016208495.1. Taxonomy (NCBI): domain Bacteria; kingdom Pseudomonadati; phylum Acidobacteriota; species Acidobacteriota bacterium. The sequence goes on from JACQXX010000080.1 coordinate 139,230, forward strand.
TGGGCTTTCAGGATCAGGCAATGGTGGGTCTGGCATTCTGGTTTCTGCCTTTTCTGGGGAATCACGACCAGGACCATCAGTTCGAGTAAATTCCCATACCAGACCTAACCTGACAAAACCGAACCGGAAAGGTACATTCAATCCTCTGAGCATCAGTGGGGTCACTATCGGCGGAACGGCTTCCCTGGCCCGGAACGTCATCTCTGGGAATAACATTGATGGAATTGCAATTTTTGGCGATGTTACTGGTACAACTATCCAAAATTCGATTATTGGGCTGGACAGCGCCGGTACCAACATCATTTCAAACGGGCTTACCGGGATTTTTCAGGGAGATGCCACCGGGTCCACCATTGGAGGGGCGGTGGTTCAGGCCCGCAACATTATCTCGGGAAATAATAATGCCGGGATTTATTTTGTGGGTGATGGAAGCGCTGTAAATAATCTGGTTCAGGGAAATTACATTGGCACCGATATTACCGGGACCACCTCTTTTACACTCAGTGGATTTATGATTGGCGGAGTCGTCATTGAATACTCATCCAATAATCAGATTGGGGGCAATACGTCCACCCCAGGGACACCACCTGGCAATGTGATTTCAGGGAATTTCAAAGGAGTCGTGCTCAGAAAACCAGATGAGTCATCCGTTGTCGCCACCAATAACAACAACACCGTTCGAGGAAATTTGATTGGCACCACGGCCAATGGCCTTTCCGCATTGGGGAACCAGTTAAGCGGGGTCTCAATCGCCGCAGATACCGATGGAACTCAAATTGGAGGGCCCACCACCGGCGACAAAAATGTAATCTCCGGCAATAGCGGCTATGGAGTTTTTATCGATGATTTGTCGGTAACCAATACGATGGTTCGAGGGAACTACATCGGGACCAACATCAACGGAACGGCAGCGGTTGGGAATCAATCGGGAGGAATCCTTCTCTCCGATACGGATGGCCATACAATCGGCGGCAACACAGCCGCCACCCGCAATGTAATATCTGGAAATACCGGGGTCGGTATTACAATTCAGTTCTCCACTGTAGGGAATCAAATCCAGGGGAATTACATTGGGGTCACTGCAACCGGAAATACGGCACTCGGCAACACCGCCGATGGAATTCGCCTTGAAAACAGCAGTTTCAACCAAATTGGAGGGAGCGCCTCTTCCAGCCTGGGAAATCTCATTTCAGCCAACGGGGGAGACGGGGTTTACTTGTTCGGATCACAGTCAACCGGGAACATCATTGAGGGCAACGGCATCGGCATTGGCGCCGGCGGCACGGCACCACTTGGGAATGGAAGCCAGGGGATTCATGTTGAAGGTGTCGTTGACACCCAGATTGGAGGATCGGTTTCCGGGCTCAAAAATGTGATTTGTGATAACAACGGCAATGGAATCCTGATTGATTCCGGGGCAACTGGAACCATGGTTGAGGGAAATACCATTGGGGTCAATCCCGCTGGCACAACCGCAATCGGCAATCAGGGCAACGGGATTGAAATCAATGGGTCAACGTCAACCACCATTGGGGGCGCCACCTCAGGTGCGCGAAATATCGTCTCCGGCAACCAGAATGATGGGATTCATCTCAGTTCAAGTAGCGTAACGACCATTTCTGGAAACTACATTGGGGTGAATGCCGCTGGGACTTCAGCCCTGGCCAACGCAGGTGTTGGAATTAACCTTTTGGGAAGCAGTACGAACCAAATCGGTGGTTCGACGTCAAACGAAGGAAACCTGATCTCAGGAAATACGGGGGCGGCGATTCAGATCGAAGGGTTGTCAAACCTCAATCTGATTTATGGAAATAAAATCGGAACCAATGCGGCTGGCACGGCGGGAATCCCAAATTTTATTGGGATATTGCTGCTTGAAACAGCCCAGAACAATAGCATCGGCGGAACAAGTCCGGGTCAGCCAAATATCATCGCCTTTAATACTGATGATGGAGTGGAAACCGGCACCATCACTGAAGGTGGACTATCTGGCAATAGCATTCTATCGAACTCCATCTTTTCCAATGGCAATCTTGGGATTGACCTTCAGGATGATGGTCCAACCCCCAATGACCCAGGTGATGCTGACGGCGGGCCCAATTCCCTGCAAAATTTTCCGGTGTTGGCTTCCGCCATCTCTGACTCCACCACCACGACCATCACCGGTATACTCGAAAGCGAACCAAATACCAGCTATCGAATCGAATTTTTCTCAAATCCTGCGTGTGACAGCTCTGGATTTGGGGAAGGACAAACCTTTATCGGGTCGCTGAATGTAACCACCGACAGTGGTGGACTGGCACCGATTTCACTGGTTGTCAATTCGGTACTCACCGGCGTCGTCACCACCACCGCCACCACCACCATTGCCCCACTCAACACGTCGGAATTTTCCCCTTGTGAACCAGTTGTTTCCGACAATACACCGCCAGTGCTTGGAAACTACCAGTCAGCAACAGTCCAGGAAGGTGGCTCAATTACCGTTTCGCCTTCGGCGGCACCAACTGACGATGGAACGATTGTCTCACTGACCGCCACCGCCCCTGGCTACACGGGTGGGATCAATGCTGACCGATTGACCGGAAATATTGCATTTTCAAGTGCGAAACCAGCCGGGCAATATACCGTTACCGTCCGGGCGATTGATGATGATGGAGTTGACACGGAAAAGTCCTTTACGTTGATTGTGGTCAATGTCGCCCCGACGGTCATTGTGAACACCCCAATTACCCGCCAGCAGGGCTCCCCTGGTTCAACTTCGCTGATTGCGCAGGTCAGTGACATTGGAACCCCGGCTCAGCAACTGTCAGTTTCGGTCATCAATGTGCCCGCTGGCCTGACAATTAGTAACATCAGCAATGCTGGTGGCAATGTCTCGGCCTTTATCGAAGCCTCCTGTACCTCGACACCGGGTCAAAACACGGTGTTGTTGCTGGTGGCGGATAATAGTTTGGTGAAACAGACCAACCTGGTCATCACGGTGCTTCCCGGCATAGCCAATTTGGGAACCTATCTGGACAACTCAGTCAATGAAGGCAGTTCGGTGACGGTGGCACCAAATACGCCGCCATCGAGTTTAAAACCCAATACCCTGACCGTAACTGTTACGCCTGATACATTTGCCGGAATTATCCGGTTTACCCCGGAAGCGGGAACGATCAACATCACCAACGCCCGGCCTTATGGAGAATACACCGTTCAGATTTCAGCCGAGGGGACCTGTTCCGGCACAATCTCACGCAGCTTCCAATTGACCGTGATCAACGTGGCGCCAACCATTACCCCGGCGGCGCCGGTGACGGTGAAACAAGGCAGCGCCCGGGCAACCTTCCCAGTGGCGGCGGTGGGAGATTCAGGAACTGACCCTGGTGATTTGGTGGTCAGGGCGGTAAACCTGCCCGAAGGAATTACCTTTACCCAGGTTACCAATGAAGATGGACTGGTTACGGCTGTGATTGAAGCCGGGTGTGCGGCACCGGTTGGGACCATTCCCGTTCAGCTTGAGGTCTCGGACGGTAATTTAGCCAGTACCGCCGAATTTTCGGTCATCGTGGCTGAAAATAAGGTTCCAACGCTGGGAAGCTATCAAAACATTTTCCTGGAGCAACTTACCCAGGTGACATTCATTCCGTCAGCCGCACCGTTTGACTCGGATGGCAATCTGACCAAAGTCGAAGTGGTCCCAACCCAACTTCCAGATGGCGGAGCCATCAACATCAATCCAGGGTCCGGGGTGGTTACCGTGACCGCACTGGATGATCAAAAGCTTCTGGGCGACTATCCGATTGAAATCAGAGCCACTGACGCCTGCGGTCTGGTGGCGGTTCAACGCGTTGTCCTGACGATTGAACTCCCGGCGCCGACCAACTTGCGCGCCTTGCGGGTTTCCACTTCGCGGGTTGATCTCAGTTGGACTGACAATAGCGCTGGCGAAGGCGCCTTTGTGATCGAACGCCGGACCGCAACCACACCGTTTACCGCTCTTTCCACCGTTCCAGCGAACTCGCGATCCTTTAGCGATGGTCGGGTTGTTGCCGGAGAATCATATAGCTACCGAGTTAAAGCGAACAAAACGGCTGGCGATTCCCTCCCCTCAAACGAAGCGGATATTATCCTGTCAACCGTGACCCTCGATCAGTTCTACCCGGTGGCTTCAACCCCTGGTAAAACCATTACCATCTTTGGCTCTGGTTTTCAGAATGGAACGGAGGTCTTTTTTGGCGGTGACCGCCGGATTCCAGCCACCGAAGTCCTGGTGGTAACCTCAACCCGATTGCAGGTCATCATTCCTGCGTCGCAGCAGTCATCCAATATCAATGGATTCCTCACTATCGCCGTGCCGGGTGCGGCTGAAATTACGACCCAATCACTCTCAAACACCGACGAATTGCCGCTTCCAGGCGCACCGGTTCTGTCTGAGTTTGTGTTGATTGGGGATGCGGACGGCGATGGTGTGGTCAATGCCGTTGATCTGACCACGACTTTCGCCATTTTGCTCGGACAGATTGCACCGCTTCCACGCCAGGTTTTTGCCACCGATGTTTATTCATTCAACCCAGATGGCAGTTATGGCGACGGGAAACTGGATGCCCTCGATATTACTGTTCTGCGAGCTGTCCTGTTAGGTCAGATCACACTGTGAACGTGAAAGGAACCCTATGCTTCGTGCCATTCTCATGGTGTTGATTCTGGTTGGGACTGGTGTCGCTGGTTTTGCACAACATAAACCCAGGCTGGACCGTGAAATTGAAGCCCTTCTTCAAGTTCATAAAAAAGACCGCCAGGCCCATTTTGAGACTGACGCCCGGAAACTGATCGAACACGCCGGCGATGAATTTATCGCGGTTTCAAATGGGACCATTCAAAGGTCAACGCGCGCGGATGTACTCAAAATGTTCGAGGAGTATTTTAAGAACGCGAGGTACTTTGAATGGGATGACGTGGAACCGCCGATTGTTCAGGTCTCAAACGATGCCAGCATGGCCTGGATGATCGTTCGAACCCGAGTTCGGCGGACCCAAAAACAGGCAGATGGAAGCGACAAAGAACGGTCATTTGTATATGCCGGAATCATGACCTATGAGAAAAAGAACGGAAAATGGGTCCGCGTGGCCAATGTCTCAACCTTTGAGTGATCTGACCCCAGATTTGGGTTAATCGTCTTTCCGCTCCAGAATTTTGCCGGCGGGATCCAGACGGAGTTCAAGGTTTTGTTTTCCGTCTTTGAGTTCAACCTCATACCCAAAAAGCGTGCCCTGGCGGGTGATTTTTTCGACCTCTTCAATGTGCCCGGTCGGGTACGCAGCCTTGACGGCCTCAAGTACGGCAGCAGGAACTTCTTTGAGATCAATATCTTCCTGCTCTTCAAGCAGCGTGATTTCGAGTTGATACACGGCTTCGATTTCCCGGTCATCGCGTTCAGCATCAAGGTAATACACAACCCGGTTGGCGGTGGTTTCGACCTCGCATTCCTTGATTTTTGCTTTGGGCCAGGCACGATTGAACGCCTCTTTGATGGGCAATGGAATATCACCCCGCCCGATTTTTCGTTTTTCCTGGACACCTCCAAAACTCATGACGGGAAAGGACAGTACCAAAATAAGGAAGGCCATCGTCAGGTTGATTCTCTTCATAAAATCTCCTATTGATTTCAGGATTGGAAAATTTTCAGTGAGGGAATCATTGTCTCAACTGGAGACAGAGTACAACGGGTCCTCATCAGGAAAATTCCCCCCTTTTCATTGGGTTCATTTGGTGGTAAGAACACCCAACCTTACACCACCCGCATTCGCGGTTGCTGCTTATTTTCCCCGTTTGAGGAGGATCTATGTCTCGCTGTTTGCGTGTTTTCGGACCAATTTTACTCATGGTTGCGATGTCTTCGTGTTCAATGCTGGCCAAAAAGGGAGAGCCAGCTTCCTCGTCCGGAGAATCAACTGGAAAAAAGACCAGTTCGGAAACCAAAAAAGATTCTGGAAGCATGCCTGAAACGGCGCCAGCGCCAGATGTCACGATTCAAACCCCGCCGTCATTGCCGGGGAAATTCGACAAAATTTTTACTGGAACGATCAATGGTGATTTAAAAATCAAAATGACGGTCAGTCGTGACGGTTCAAGCGTGGTCGGAAACTATCTATATGAAAAATATCAGAAAAACATTCGACTCGAAGGTGAAGTCAAACCCAACGGTGCCTTTCGGGCAGATGAATTCGGAGAGCAGGATCTGGTTACTGGCACTTTTAATGGCGTCTTTCTGAACGAAAATATCATTGTCGGTTACTGGGAAAGTGTCGAAGGCCAGAAACAACTGCCCTTTCAAGTCATCGAAGTCGGAAAAGAAACCCCAACCAACGTGGCAATTGCCAGTAAATACAAACTTGAAATGGTCAATTGTGCCGTGAAAAACGATAACGGAAACTGCACCCTGGCATTTCAAAATGGAAAACTCTATAGCTTTCAGTATGGAAATCTTGGCAGCAATGATCACTCCTGCGGGATTGGTGCTGCCCGCAATGAAGAAAATATCAACTGGGAAGATAAAGATTCGACGTCGAGGATTACTTACACCCAGCAGTATTTTGATGAAGAGAAAACCTACACCGTCGTGTTTGAAAAAAGCGCTGACCAGTACACCCTGACCTTTGGCGATGAACATGAATCCTATTTTTGCGGCATGCGGGCAACGCTCCCGAAAAAGGTGATTGTGAAAAAGGTTGGAACGACGTATACCGGCTCAGCCGTGCTTGGATATTGATTTCCTTGAGGCAGGCACAGTGGTTATCAGCAGGAACGTTCAGACTGAACCCCAACCGCATCACCAGGCGCCAGAAAAGAGTTGAAGAAATTTGCCCATTTGCCTGTCTAACCTGAGTAAACCCCAGGTTTGAGCCACTCAGTTTGACAGGTGGCTCATTTTCCCAAAAACGAAAAGTTCTTTTCAGGTGCCTCCGATGCTGACTCGACGTTGGTTTCTCGCTAAATCGCTGTGCCTGCCCCTGCTTCCAGTCCTCCCCTCGTGTATTGTGTTTGACTGGTCGCAATCTGTCGAAGAGCCCGCCATTCAAAAATTCACGCCTGCTCCGGGTGACGAATCCCCCGACATTAAAGCCGCTCTTGATACAATCGGAACTGAGTTAAAAACCAGTAAAACGACTGCCGAACAATTGTTAACTGATTCCAAATACATGGACTTACACCCCTGGCCCCGGTTTCGGGAATTGATCCGCGAATTTGGCCGGAATTCGCATTTGACGATAGTTTCCCCAGACGAACCCGGAATTCGACTCTCTGTGACGTGTGCCGTGATTGATGCGCAAGGGAAACGTGTTCCAGGGGCTCAAGTGTACCTCTATCACACCAACTCCCAGGGACTTTATGCCCGGCAGGCGGCTCACATTTCCGCAATGGAAGGTGACCGCCGCCATGCTCGCCTGTTTGGATATTTGCGCACTGACCAGAATGGCATATTTTCGGTGCAAACCATTCGACCGGCTGGATATCCAGGAACTGAGCTTCCCGCGCACATTCACGTGGAAATCAAAAACGGAGACTCATCACCGCTCATCACTGAAATCCGGTTCGAAGATGACCCCCGATTGACACCCGCTCTGCGGGAGCAATCCATCCGCGAGGGATTTCGAATTTGTTCGGTTGTATCAAAAAATCAATCCGAGCACCGGGTTGAAACTAAATTCCAGCTTCGATGACCCAAAAACTCAGTTATACGCCTTCCAGACAACCGTTGAATTGACCGCACTGGGCCGGGTTTGTATAGTTGCAGCCTATTCCTGAATTTTTTCCCCACAAGGTTGCACTATGATTATTGCGGTCTTTAATCAAGCCGGAGGCGTCGGCAAAACCACGCTGACCCGTGATCTCGGTTTTGAACTGGCACAACGCGGCTTGCAAATACTCCTGATTGACTCTGACCCACAGGGAACACTGGGGTTATTCTATGGTGAATCCCCCGCCGCCCGGCCATCGGAAGACCTGTTTTGGAAAGTTGTTTGTTCGGCATCAGCCTCGGATGACACGCACCCTCCAATTGTCAAAACCCGGTTTGGGGTTGATCTTGGACTCGCCAACCGCACATTGACCGAAGATGAACTGACGCTGCATCGGCAACAGGATCAGGCCCGGCTGGTCGGGTATATGGATGCGCTCCGGGAACGATATGACCTGATTCTGGTAGATTGTTCGCCCAAGATTTCAGAGATTGTGCTTCAGGTGTTGATTGCGGTTGATGCCCTGCTTGTGCCCGTCCAGACCGAGGCCAAAGCCGTAGCGGCGTTTGCCGAAGTCCAACACGAGATTGCCCGGACGCAGGCTCGAAGACGCAATATGCGGTTCCCTCCAATTCAAGTTCTGGGTGTCGTGCCGACTCTGTTTAGTCCCCGATTGGTACTGCATCGCCATCATTTACAGGAATTGACCTCCGATATTTGCGCCTCGTTTCAGTATGCCGCGCTTCCCCCAATCCGTGATTATGTCGCTGTTTCCGAAGCCGGAACTCAGGGAATGCCGCTCAAAGCCTATGCGCCTGAATGTCAGGCCAACCAGGATGTCGCCGCCGTGGCCGATGAAGTCATGCGGTTTTGCGGATTGAAAGCCATCCGGGAGGTCGCCAATGGCTAAGAACCTGCGCAAGGCAGTGAGTAGCGAACGGCTGGCCGAACTGGCCGCGATTGCTCCAAAAATCAGTGACGTTCCGGTCAAAACCGTTGGCCGTCGGGTGCTGGAACAGCTCCGTTACATAGACATCACTTTGCTCCGGCCAAATCCCTTCCAACCTCGGAAAACCTTTTCAGATGAACAGTTAGCTGACCTCACCACCAGCATTACCGAGCAAGGGATTATTCAGCCAGTAGTTGGCAAAGCCAATCAGGATGGGACGTTTACGCTGATTGCCGGGCACCGCCGGTGGCTGGCGGCTCAAAAAGCTGGACTGGCGATCATCCCAATGATTGTGCGTGAAGCCAGTGACGAAGAACTTCAACTCCTGGCTCTGATTGAAAACATCCAGCGCGAAGACCTGCATACCATTGATAAAGCCCAGGCCCTGATTGACATTGCCGACCGCTTTCCCACCCAGGAGGAAGCCGCCCAGGCCATTGGGATGAAACGTTCCAGTTTTGCCAACTGGTTGTGTGTGCGGGAGTTCAGTTCCGATGTGCTCGACATTTGCCGCCAAATTCCCGATTTTTCGCTCAAATCGCTCCAACGACTGGCGGCGCTACCGTCCAATCGGCGGATGATGACGGCTCGTCAAATGCGGTCCATCGCTTCCAAACCAGCCCAAGCCAAAGAAGGAGAATCAGATACAGCCAACCCAAATCTGATGACATTCCACTTTGATCATCCTACCCATCGCTATCACTGCACGATAGAAGTCCGGGCCCGGACTCGCAAACATCAGATGTCCCGGAAAGAAGTACGTGAATTCCTGCAACTGGCCCTTGAGTCTTTGAATGAAGAATGTGATTAGTGGTTAGTACTACAACGAGGTTTCGGTTTTAACCTGCGAAGCGGGTGATGGCTTGTAGCCCAGGGTGGAGTCTTCGAAACCCTGGGTTTACGGTCATCCCCAATTTCTCCCGCCCCGCCGGCAACCGCCTACGGCGGTTGCCGGCGGGGCGGGAGGGGGAGCAGGCCGTTGGTCCCAGGGTTGCACCCTGGGCTAGCGTG
>JACQXX010000081.1 GCA_016208495.1 Acidobacteriota bacterium
AACCCCGAACCCCGAACCCCGAACCCTGCTCTAAAAGAATTTCCCAAAGGCGAAGAAGATTTTCCCGCGTCCGCTCTCGCCGACGCTTCCAATCAGTGAAAAAGGACCAAAAATGGTATCCACCACCAGTCCGGCGGAGATACTTTGGCGATACCGAAGCCGGGTGGCATCGGTTAATGGCCCACCCCAGGCACCGCCAATGTCATACCATCCGCCGATAAAAACCTTCTTGCCAATGAGTGGCGGTAATTCCCCGATTGGCCGCAAATAGCCAAGACTATTCAGAAAATAATGATTTCCACGGAATTCATCCCGATCAAACGAACTTAACCGGAATGGGCCGCCCACGGTGAAAGATTCGGTCGGAGTGGCGTCATAATTCAATGACGAACCACCCGAACTCACCAGAAACAGTGAGCCTTTATCAAATGCTGGTTTGAAATAGGACAGCCGGGCTTCGGCCTGCGGGAAACTGCCCGAAGTACCAGGGCTGTTTGGGCTGTCAAAAAACCAGCGGCCTTCCACCGAGGTCCGCAAACCCTTAGACGGAACCGTGGCGCTGTCCTGGCCATCAAATGCCCAGCGGATGCGGGCAAGCGCAAACCGACCATCAACGCTTGGAAGGCCAGGGTCACCAGCTCGAACTTTGGCGTCCGTGTGGCCAAACTCCATTCCGGCCCGCAGTTCGTGGCGCTGATTGATCAGCCCAAAGTCAAACCCCAATCCGGTCCGATCCAACTGGTACTCGGCAATGTTTCGGTCACCAACAAACACATTTTGGCGGCGGCGCTGGTAGGTAACGCGTGGCGCCGCAAAAAAGCCGCTATAGCCAAACGGCTGGATTTCATTCAACGGGTAGAAAAACTCTGAGGCCAGATATGTCTGAAATCCAAGCCGCACATCGTTGCGCCATTCCGTCCCGTGCTTGACCAGATCAAAAAACGTCAATCGAGTGCCCACCGTGAAATTGATGTTATTGACGTCAGATCCATCAATCTCCAGGCCAAAATTCATGGTCGGCGGGGCATAGGTTTTTTCCAGCACCGAAATGATCAGCGTGTTGTCTTTTGGTTTCGCCGAGAATTCATACCCCAGGCTGTCATACCGGCCTACACCGGTGTATTTGGTGAGATTCGCTTCGAGGTCCTCAACATTGAGTGGACGACCGATCATGTCTTCAAAATCAGGTTTGATCAGTTCAGCATCGGCGGTTTCGGTTCCCTGAACGTCAATTCCGGTTGGAATTGGAATTTCCGAGCGCTGGCGTTCGCTCCGCGCGATAAGGTATTCATCCCAGGTAGGGGCATCAATCGCCAGCATGGACAGTGTGCTTTCACTTTCAGTCGCTGCCTTGTATCCCAGATTGGCAATGTCATCTACCGGTTTGAAATCAAGGAGCGAGTATTTTTCCAGTTGTGGCGAAATAATGATATTGGCCTTGGCCAGATTTCGACGGTCACTATCGAGCGTCATAATCGTCAGCGACTGTTGCAGAATTCCCAGAAATGAAGAAATGGCCTTCAGATCGCCGAGCGGAGTTCCGACATCAACCGCGATCACGATGTCAGGTTTTAATTCATCGCGCATGGCATCGGTCGGAATGTTGTTGAGCAAGGCGCCATCCACCAGGACTTTTCCTTCGCGCTCAACTGGTGGGAACAGACCTGGAATTGACATCGTGGCCCGCAGGGCCTGAGCCAGCGATTTGTCACGCATGACTTCGGTCTTTCCGCTCAAAAAATCAGTCGCCACACAGCGGAATGGAATCGGTAACTCGTCGAAATTGTTGATTTTGGCATAGGGCAGCGTCAACCGATCAATCATCAATCCGATGTAGTGCGCCGGGCTGATTCCAAGTGGCAGCGTCGGCCCTTTTTTCAGGCCCAATTCGAAGTTGGTTTGATAGGAATTGCGGTCTTCCTTGCGCCGAAATTGCAACTGGTCATAGGTTGGACCGGTACCAATTGCCTTATTCCAATCAATACTTTTCATGAAGTCCCGAATCTCTTTCGGCTTCATGCCCATCGTGTACATTCCGCCAACCAGAGCGCCCATGCTGGTGCCGGCAATCGAGTCAATCGGAATGCGGTTTTCCTCAAACCATTCCAGCACGCCGATATGGGCAAAGCCTCTCGCCCCGCCGCCACTGAGGACCAGTCCGATTTTTTTGCGCTGCCGTTTGGCGGTTGTGAGGGCTTCACGAAGTTCCTCCGGGCTGGCCAAACTCAAGGATGGGGGGTCTTTGGGTTGGGGCATCCCCGCATCTGATGTCGGTTTTTCAATCGGGTTAAGGGCCAAAACCGGTATTCCGGCACACCAAATCAACATCCACAAACACATCAGCCGTTTCAGCATAGGTCGCACCAGGGAAGTTCAAATATTTGAGGTATAACCGTTTCTCGGAGGAGGGAATCCAGATTCAGGTTTTCGTTGAGGGTTTGATCTCTGAGTGAATTCAAACACCAATGAAAGAGCGGAATGGGAATGAGGTCAACAATAGTCAATCACTCCTGACACGGCAATGCGCGATCCCCATTTTTTCCATGAAATTGCAAATATCCCAAATCTTCTGACAATGCTATAGTTTGTGACTGGCAAGCCAGACGGTTCATTTTTCTTCAAACCAATTCAATCCCGGAGGTTCACGGAATCAATGAGACTGGTTCGTTTTCTTGGTCGAAGTGGAATCGAAGTGAGCGCCCTCGGTCTTGGATGCTGGGCCATTGGGGGCCCCTTTGAAGATCAGGGCGGATGGATGGGCTATGGAACGGTGGATGATGCTGAGTCGCTGCGGGCGCTGCACCGCGCCATTGACCTTGGCGTTACGTTTTTTGATACCTCTGATGTGTATGGCTGCGGGCACAGCGAACGACTGCTGGGACAGGTGCTCAGGGAGCATCGGCATCAGATGGTGATTACCGCCAAATTTGGCTACACCTTTGATGAAACTCGACGTTGCGTAACCGGGAAGGACGGCAGCCCGGCCTACGTCCAGCAAGCCTGTGACGCCAGTTTGCGCCGGCTGGGACGGGATTACATTGATGTCTACCAGTTTCACCTCCACGATTATGACCTGACACGGGCTGCTGAAGTCCGCGATACCCTCGAACATCTCGTCGCCCAGGGAAAAATCAGATTTTATGCCTGGGCCACCGAAGACCCCGACCGGATTCGACTCTTTGCCCAGGGAGAGCATTGCACCGCGTCTCCGCAGCTCCTCAACCTGGTTGACGCCAATCAGCAAACGCTCGACCTGTGCGACGAATTCGACCTGGCCTGCATTGCCCGCCGTCCATTAGGCATGGGATTACTGACCGGAAAATACCAGGCTGATTCAACCTTTGCTGAAAACGACATGCGGCGACGGTTCGGGTGGAATCTCAAGGAGGGGAAACAGGCCCAAATCCTCAATCAAATCAATTGCCTGCGAGAAATTCTCACCCGAAATAATCGAACCCTGGCCCAGGGAGCACTGGCCTGGATTTGGGCGCGTCACCCACGGACAATTCCAATTCCGGGGTTTAAAACGGTGGCGCAGGTGGAAGAAAACCTGAAGGCGCTGGATTTTGGGCCGCTGTCACACGAGGATTTTAATCAAATTGATCGAATCAAGTCAGTAGTCAGTAGTCAGTAATGCCAGTTAAGGATTGAAGTGTTTTTTGGTTTTCATCCCGAAGGGATGGAGTAAAGTGAGCCGGTGGTCAGCGTCGCTTTGGACGCGCCACCACCGGATGCGGGTCATCTCCAATCCAAATTTCCCCGCCCGGCCAGCCGCCGCCTACGGCAGCGGCTGGCCGGGCGGGGTGAGGAGGCAATGTTTTCCCAGGGTTAAAACCCTGGGCTACATGCCTTCCACGACCCAAAAACCGCCTCAACTCTTAACTGGCATTACTGACTACTGACTACTGACTCTCTTTCACCTTATGACCTTACGCATTGCCATTTTTGGCGGCAGTTTTAATCCACCAGGAATTCATCATCGAGAAATCGCCCGATTGTTGTCCCTCCACTTTGATCGGGTGATAATTGTTCCCTGTGGTCCACGACCCGACAAGCGGACCACCAATGACATCGAACCGATCTTTCGGGCAACATTAGCCGATTTGAATTTTCGGGGGCTTCCAAAAGTCGAAGTTGATCTCTTTGATCTGGAACAGGCGACCTTTACCCGCACCCACGACCTTCAATATCGGTATGCCAGCCAGGGCGAAGTCTGGCACGTGGTGGGTGGGGATCTGATCAAGGGTGGCAAAGATGGTGCTTCATTTATCCAGACCGCCTGGAAAAATGGATCTGAAATTTGGAACCACCTGAATTTTGTGGTTATCACCCGTGATGGCATTGACTTTGACGAACGCGACCTGCCGCCCCACCACCAGATTTTCCATGTTCAGGTATCGGGGGCAAGTTCCTCGATTCGAGAACGGATTTTTAATCATCAACCGATTGATGGTTTGGTAACCCCTGAAGTGGCAGGGTATATCGAGCGCTATGAATTATATCTGGGACGGATTCCCAGTCGCTTGACGCGGTTTCAGTTTGAAAAACCACGCCTGCTGATTGTCCCGGACGAATCAAACCCCAAGGCCAGGTCGCTCGTGCCCCGGTTTGAACCGTACCGGGATGATCAAAATCCCAATTGTATTCTGGTCATTGGCGGAGATGGGATGATGCTCGGGGCCATCAGCCAGTACTGGCACTTGCGATTGCCGTTTTTTGGGGTCAATGCGGGCCACCTTGGGTTTTTGCTCAACGAAGCCAATGAAGTGCTCAATGGCTCTTTTCGACCCCAGGAATTATTGATCAGACAAATGCCGTTGTTGTATGTTGAAGCCCAACTCGAAGACGGATCAATGGTAAGCAGCCTGAGTTTTAACGATGCCTGGGTTGAACGGGCCACGAGCCAGGTCGGCTGGGTTGAAGTCAAAGTCAACGGGCGGGTCAAAATCCCGAAGCTCATTGCCGACGGGGCACTGGTTTCAACGGCTGCCGGTTCAACCGCCTATGCCCGCGCCATGGGAGCAATGCCATTGTTGGCCGATACCCCAGCGCTTCTGCTTGTCGGGTCAAATGTTTTGGAGCCGCCTGGGTGGAAATCAGCGTTACTGTCGCTTGATTCAGAGATTGAATTTCAGTGTCTCAGCCCGATTAAACGGCCACTGGAAGGATTTGCCGGGAATAGTTCGTTGGGAAAAGTCCAGTTCATGCGCATTCGCGTCAGTCGGATTGCCGCTGCGGAACTGGCGTTTTGCCCTACCCACGACATGGCTGAGAAAATTGCCCAGATTCAATTTCCAAACCAGCGCGGGTAACACATTTTTGGAGTGCGGTGGCTTGACACCGCTTTTCATTATTCCGCAGCAATCCAGCCATCGAAAATATTGATCACCCGGTTGCCAAACGACGCATTGCGTTCTGAATGCGTGACCTGAATGATGGTGGTGCCTTCATCATTGAGCCGTTTGAACAATTCCATGATTTCTTCGGCTTGTTTGGAATGGAGGTTCCCCGTTGGTTCGTCCGCTAAAATGACTTTCGGACCGGCGATGATGGCTCGGGCAATGGACACAAGTTGCTGCTGGCCTCCGGAAAGCTGGTTGGGATAGAGGTCTTTTTTGCCGACAATTTGAAACCGGTCCAGCACGTCACAAACCATGCTTTCGCATTCCTTGCGCTTGATGTTGCGGTAGGAAAGCGGGATTTCGAGGTTTTCATACACTGTCAAATTGTCGAGCAGGTGGTAGCTTTGAAAGACAAACCCAAAAGTTTTCTTCTGGATTTCGAATCGTTCTTTTTTGCTCAGTTTGTGAATTGGCTGCTCATTGAGCACATATTCACCCGTCCAGGCACTGTCGTGCATTCCTAAAATATTGAGCAAGGTCGTTTTACCGGCACCTGAGGGCCCCATAATCGAAATAAATTCGCCGGGTTTGATTTCAACATTGATCCGCCGCAGGACAAAATGTCGGGTGTGGCCGTGATCAAAGGATTTTTCCAGGTTGCGCAAAACGATCATAATGTCTTCCTCAAAAGCAGATTTCAAAAATAGTTCAGAGTTCCGGTTTTAATCGGAACTCTGAACTCTCCATTTTTTGTGAGATCTTTGAATTGACTCAAAGTGGACAGACAACTCCAGTGCAAACTGTATTCCAAGATTTTGAAATATCTGCTACCCAGCCATTTTGAATGAAGAATAAAGAATGAAGAATGAAGAAAAAACAAGAAATATCTGTATTTTGAATAAGTTAGGATGGTTTTTACTCTGGGTGCGCCTTCGCTGAGGTCAATGACAAAAACAGCACAAAGACTCTGATTCAACTTTGACAAACTGTCCGGTTTTGGGATTTAGCTTGTGCGATGCTGAACAGACCCCCATAAGCGCCAGGATAAGGATTGCAGGCCCGCATAGTCGTTGTGTAATAGCCGTGGTGCGAAGCCCACGGTCACGGCCCGCAATGAGATCCAGACCCGACAAGAGCGTCAGTCAATGCCAACGGAAAAAACACAGGGTTTCTTATCCTGGTGCTTATGGGAGTGTACCCCCAGATCAATTCTAAAATCTGAGCGATAAACAACTCAATCCGCCATCCATTTTTTGAAATTCCGACATGTCGAGCGGCACAATCTGGTAACCGGCTTCGGTCAACTGTGCGGCAACTTTCGGGTATCCAGATGGAATGAGAACTCGACCGTTGACATACACGCAGTTGGCGGCATATTCCTCATCTTCCGGCACACAAATCACTTGAAATCCAGCGAATTGATGACAACTCAGCATGGCCCGAGTTGCCAGAACGGTCTGGTGTTCCAGATAGGAAAGCCCCGTCTTCAAATGCAACAGACCAGGGATCGTCCGAATATCAATCGTCGAAGAACTATAGCCGGCCAGCCGGAGGAACTCGGCCAGTTGTTTGGCACCGGTTTCGTTGGTGCGTTCGGAAATGCCAATGAAAAAATGGTGGCCGACCTGGCAAATATCGCCTCCGTCAACCGATCCGGGGGCGGTGATGGCATACAGGGTATGAATGTGATCGGCCAGAACCTCTGCCATTGCTTGAACTTCACCCTGCCGGCGGCTTGCGCCAGGGCGAGAGATGACGGCAAAGTACGGCGTGAGAATTGCTGTATCTTCGACAAAGGTTGAATCGGGAAACTGGTCATCCGCTTCCAATACCGTCAACGACAGGCCACAGGCGTGCAACGCTTCGCGATACCGCTGGTGTTGAGTCAGTGCCATCTCAAGATCGGGTGTGCCTGCGGTTGACGAGGTGATTCCCTGGGCGAACGTGGTGCCTGGTTTGCGAACAATCGCTTTTGAAAACATACTTGATCCTTAGAGTTATAAGTACCTTACCGAAAATTTCCAGGCATTTTAACCACGGAAACTACGGAAACCACAGAAAAAAATCAAGCACTTACCAAATCCAATAGCTCAGGAAACTTCTGACAGGGTACTTACCAATTCGCAATGAAACTTTCGGTTTAGTCAACTGTTAAGTAATTCAATCAAATAAACTTAGCGAACTACTGACTACTGACTACTGACTACTGACTACTGACTACTGACTACTGACTACTGACTACTGACTGGTATTAAACTTGAGTTTGAGTCCTGCAAAATGCTATTTGTTTCAGCCCCATATTTGCAATTGAAAAGCCAGCCGAAATCTTCTTTTTTTGAACCACAAGGAAAACCATGAAAACAAAAGCTGCTGTTCTCTATGAAATGGGTCGGTCACAGCCCTTTGCCCAAAGCCTGCCGATGGTGATTGATGAACTAACCCTGGCTGGGCCTGAATCAGGCGAAGTGCTGATTGAAATTGTTGGCGCCGGGTTGTGCCATTCCGACCTGTCAGTGGTGGATGGCTCGCGCCCACGCATCATACCGATGGTAATGGGCCACGAAGCCAGCGGGATTGTCCGCGAAGTTGGGCCGGAGGTCACAGAATTTGCTCCGGGAGACCACGTGGTGTTCAGTTTTGTTCCGATTTGCGGCCATTGCCTCTATTGTGCTTCGGGACGAGGGGCGCTGTGTGAATTTGGTGCCCGGGCCAACGTTGCCGGGACACTTCTCTCGGGTGGCTGCCGATTTACCGATTCAGAGTCCCGACGGTGCTACCACCACCTTGGGGTCTCAGCCTTTTCACAGTTTACCGTCGCCGCCCAGGAATCACTGGTGAAAATTGACCCGTCCGTTTCACTCGAAATGGCTGCGCTCTTCGGATGTGCCGTGATGACTGGCGTCGGCGCCGTGGTCAACACCGCCCGGGTTGAAGCTGGAACCTCAGCCGCTGTTTTTGGATTGGGCGGCGTTGGGCTCAGCGTCGTGATGGGGCTCCGAGCCGTTGGCGCCTATCCCATCATCGCGGTTGACCGGGTGGATGACAAACTGACGCTGGCTCGTGACCTGGGAGCAACCCACACGGTCAATGCCGGCCAGGACGACCCGGTTGCGGCCATCAAAGACATAACTCACGGCGGTGTAACCTGTGCGTTTGAAAGCGTTGGCGCTGAAAGTGTTTTGATCCAGGCATACCAGGCAACTGGGCGCGGCGGCACCACGATCACCATTGGTCTGCCGCATCCCAATAAAATGTTTTCCATTCCAGCAGTCAGCCTGACGCTTGAAGAACGCACGGTCAAAGGCTCCTACATGGGCTCATCCGTCCCGCGCCGCGATATTCCCAGGTTTATCAATATGTATCAGGCTGGAATTCTGCCAGTAGACAAGCTCCACACCCACACCTTGAAACTCGACGAAATCAATCTTGGATTTGACCGGCTGGCCCAGGCTCAAGCTGTCCGGCAAATTGTTACTTTTTCTGAGTAAAATTCATTTCCTATGCAATCCAAACCTGAAATAACTCGCGAGGAATTTCGTCACTTTTTGTCCATTCAAACGCGTTGGATGGATAATGACATTTACGGGCACGTCAACAATGCCCTGTATTATGCCTTCTTTGACACCGCCATTAACCAGTACCTGATTGCCGAAGGCGGACTTGATATCGAGTCGGGTTCCGTCATCGGGCTGGCCGCCGAATCACATTGTCGGTTTATGCAATCGCTGGCCTTTCCGGAAATAATTGAAGTTGGCCTGCGAGTCGGAAAACTGGGCAATTCAAGCGTCCGGTATGAACTGTCCATCTTCAAGCACAATGAGCCGACTGCCGCTGCCACCGGGTACTTTGTTCACGTTTTTGTTGACCGGGAAACCCGCAAGTCCGTGCCCATAACCGGCACCCTCCGGACGGCATTGGAGCGTTTGTTAGTCAGTAGTCAGTAGTCAGTAGTCAGTAGTCAGTAGTCAGTAGTCAGTAGTCAGTAGTCAGTAGTCAGTAGTCAGTAGTTGAATCATTTAGAAACAATTTTTTTCAAGAATTCGACGAATTCAACGATCCGGGTTTTGTCTACTGACTACTGACTACTGACTCATCAACTACTGACTACTGACTACTGACTTATCAACTACTGACTACTGACTGGTTTACAACGCATCATTTTGATTCATCTGGGTCAGATAGGTATTGAGCACTTCCTGGGTGGGGCCATAGGTAATGACTTCACCGTGATGCAGCCAGAGCAACCGGTCACAAAACTGGCGGACCTGTTCTTCGTCGTGTGAGACAAACAAAATGGTGCAGCCGTCGTCCCGAAACCGGGAGATGCGGTCAATACATTTGGTTCGGAAGGCCGCGTCTCCGACTGCCAGCACTTCATCAATGAGCAGCACACGTGGTTCGGTGTGAACGGCGACGGCAAAGGCCAGCCGTAGCCGCATTCCGGTGCTGTAGGTCCGCAGGGGTTGGTCTATATAGGCGCCAAGTTCGGCAAAATCAATAATCGAGTCCATTCGTTCCGAAACCTGACGGCGAGTGAGCCCGTCAATGACTCCGGCGACATAGGCATTCTCCCGCCCGTTCAAATCTGGCGAAAACCCGGCGCCGAGTTCCAGCAAACCGCGAACCGGTTTTTCAACCGTGATTTTGCCTTCGTTTGGCAATCCCACGCCTCCCACCAATCGGAGGAGGGTTGATTTCCCAGCCCCGTTTTTTCCGATAATCCCCACCATTTCTCCTGGGCCGACCGAAAATGACACATCGCGAAGCGCCCAAAAGGTCTCGGTTGGTTTCAGTTCGCGAAATCCTTGAATCAACATATCTTTGAGCGTGCGGGGGCGAAACTTGCTGAACCGACGAAATTTCTTCCACAAATGGTCAACGATGATGGTTTCTTTCATCACAATTCCTCAATAAATGTATGGCTCTTTTGATGAAAGATCCGGTTCCCGTACCAGACCACAATCATTGACAGCAACCACAACAGGAGCAGACCCGTCAGTTCCGGCGGTTTGCCAAAAATCAAAATGTTGCGGTACGCCTCAAGCAAATGAGTCAGGGGATTGAACTGGTACACCCATTTCAGCGATGCCGGGACCAGTTTCAGGTCGTAACACACCGGGGTCATATAAAACAACAGCGGCAAAATCACACTTAATAAATGCTGGGTATCGCGCATGACGACGTTGGTTGTGGCCACAATCAGACTGAGCCCCAGTAAAAAGACAAACTGGATCGCGATGACCACCGGCAACAGCAACAGCCACCACGTCAGCACGCCTCCTTTAAATAGTAACAGCATGACCAGAAACGGAAGCGAGACCAGAAAATGAATCAGGTTGATGGTGACAAAGACAATCGGCAAAACCCAGGTTGGAAATCCGGGGCGGGAAATCAGCTCCGGCTTTTGAATAATGGCCACGGCGCCCTGAACCGTGGAAAGTTGGAACCAGTTCCAGACCAGCAGGCCGCAAAAGACAAAGGCGCCATAATTGGGGATATCCAGTTTCAACACGCCTTTAAATACAAATGAAAAAACGATCAGTTGGGTCAACGGAAGGGCGATGGTCCACGCCACACCCAGGTACGAGCGCTTGTATTGGATTTTTATTTCGCGTGACACCAGCTCGCGAATCAGATCAAACAGATATTCCAGCCGGTGAAGATCAAGATGTGCCACAAAGATTTTCGATTCAAAAGAAGGTAAAAACACGATTCGGAGTGAATTGGGCAAAGTACTGATTTCACGGCACAAGGTCAATATGGAGTGCGGCGGCTTGATGCGGCTTTCCGACGCTCCAAAGAAAATATTTGCAGCCCGTCGCCAGTTCAACTACTTTTCTCTCGCCTGATTCCCCTGATTTTGTCCCAACTCACCTCCCAAGAAAGGATCCCTGGTCAAACGGCGTTTCCTCTGGCCGAGCCCGACCAGCCAGCATCTATGAACCGACGACAAGCTGCCCTCGATTACCACAGTGAAGGTCGGAAAGGGAAAATCGAAGTTGTTCCGACCAAACCCTGCCTGACCCAGCGTGATTTATCACTGGCCTACACACCGGGCGTGGCCGAACCCTGCCTGGAAATTGCCCGTGACCCGGATACTGCCTACAGCTATACCGCCAAGGGTAATCTGGTCGCGGTGATTACCAATGGAACGGCGGTGCTTGGGCTTGGAAACATCGGTCCGCTGGCCGGAAAACCGGTCATGGAAGGAAAAGCCGTTTTGTTTAAGCGCTTTGCCGACATTGATGTGTTTGATCTCGAACTGGCCGCCGATGACCCGGAAGACATTATCCGAACGGTGAAAATCCTTGAGCCAACCTTTGGCGGCATCAATCTCGAAGACATCAAGGCGCCAGAGTGTTTTTACATCGAGAAACGGCTTCGGGAAGAACTTCAAATCCCGGTTTTTCACGACGATCAACACGGCACGGCCATTATTTCAGCCGCCGCTTTGATCAATGCCCTCGAACTGGTTGGAAAAAATATTCAAGACATCAAAATGGTGTTTTCAGGTGCGGGGGCGGCAGCAATGGGCTGCGCCCGGCTCTACATTCGCCTTGGAGTCAATCCAAACCACATTTTAATGTGTGACAGCCACGGAGTGATTTACAAAGGCCGCGAACAGGGGATGAATGAGCACAAACTTGAATTTGCCGTCGAAACCGGGGCGCGAACCCTCTCGGATGCAATGCGGGACGCGGATGTCTTCATTGGGCTTTCGGTCAAGGGCATGGTCACGGGCGACATGTTGAAGTTGATGGGCCCCAAACCAATTATTTTCGCGATGGCAAACCCTGACCCCGAAATCGGCTATGACGAAGCCAAAGAAGCCCGTCCCGATTGCATTATGTGTACCGGGCGATCTGATTACCCAAATCAAGTCAACAATGTCCTGGGCTTTCCCTTCATTTTCCGTGGTGCGCTCGATGTGCGTGCCCGATGCATGAACGAGGAAATGATGCTGGGTGCCGTCAATGCCCTGGCTGCGCTGGCCAAGGAAGACGTTCCCGATTCGGTGGCCAAGGCTTATGGTTTATCGCACCTGTCATTTGGACCGGAATACATCATTCCCAAACCGTTTGACTATCGGGTGCTCATTTGGGCCTGCTCAGCAGTGGCGGAAGCCGCCATGAAGAGCGGCGTGGCCCGCATTTCAATTGACCTGGATGAATACCGCGAACAACTCATCAGTCGGCTTGGGAAATCGCACGAAGTCATGCGCATGATGATTGCCAAAGCCCGGCGCGATCCAAAGCGGATCGTTTTCCCAGAAAGTTCACACGAACGCATTTTGCGAGCCGCCCAGGCCCTGGTTGATGACCGAATTGCCAAACCGATTTTGATCGGCAAGGAATCGCGGATTCGCCCACTCGCCGAAAAATTCCACCTGGATTTAAAAGGAATTGAGTTTGTTGACCCCGAAGCATTTCCAAAATTTGAAGCCTACACCGACGAACTGTTTCGGCTCCGTCAACGCAAAGGCTTGAACCGCCAGGAAACGTCAGAATGGTTGAAACACCCGAATGTGTTTGGACCGATGATGGTTCGCATGGGTGATGCGGATGCGTTGCTGTCTGGCGTGACCCAAAACTACCCGGAAACAGTTCGCCCGGCGCTTCAAATTATCCAGACGGCCCCCGGCGTTTCGCGGGTGATGGGCATGTACATGCTGATCATCAAAAACCGGGTATACTTTTTTGCTGACACGACGGTCAACATCGAACCCAATGCCGAAGACCTCGCGCATATTGCGATGCTCGCCGCTGAAGGCGTCCGCCGGTTCGGGATTGAGCCTCGGATTGCCATGCTTTCATTCTCAAATTTTGGAAGCACCCAGCATCCGTTCGTGACCAGGGTTCAGCAGGCCACGGAACTGGTCAAACAGAAATATCCAGATCTCCAAATTGAAGGCGAAATGATGGCCGATACCGCCTTGACGCCTGAAATTCTGGAGGATTACCCGTTCTCTAATCTAAAATCCCCAGCGAACGTATTGATTTTCCCTGATTTACAGTCAGCCAACATTGCCTATAAGCTCATTTACCGGCTGGGTCGGGCTGAGGCAATTGGACCGTTGTTGATGGGGTTCAGCAAGCCGGTTCACGTCCTGCAGCGCGGTGCCGAAGTCAAAGACATTGTCAACGTCGCCGCTATTGCCGTGGTTGACGCTCAGGAAGTGACGTCGTTTTTTGAAGGATGAGATCGGGGTTCAGGGCTCAGGGCTCAGGGCTCAGGGCTCAGGGCTCAGGGCTTTCGAATTTATGTCCTTTATGTCCTTTATGTCCTTTTCGTCCTTTTTGTCTTTATAAACCCTGAGCCCCAGCCTTGCCCCTCTATCTTCCCACCTTTCCGCAGGAGGTCATTTCAGTAGTGGCAAAACCTTTTGGCGCCGGCTGGTCAGCAATACCGAATGAGGCATTTACTGCCTTGCTGGACCAGTTCCATCCTGACCGCGACCGGGCCTGGGAGGTCTATGCCACCTATCGAACCCAACTCCTGAACTACTTTGCCCGCCTCGGATGTTCCAATGCCGAAGATCTGGCGGATGAATCCATTTTGCGAGCCGCCCGAGCGATTGTTGAAGGGTCGGAAGTGTATTCGAGAGTGCCGTACAGTTTCTTAAAAGGCATTGCGGGGAACGTGTATAAAGAAAATCAGCGCAGCGGGGTTACCGATCAAATGGATGACAATCTTGATCATCCGCAACTTCAATCCCGCAATGCCACCCGCGACCAGTACCTTGATTGCCTCGACACGTGCCTGGAAGAGTTACCCGATGATTCCAAAACCCTGATTTTGGAATATTACGGGGTTCAAAGCGGTCGTTTGGGAAACCAGGATCGTGAAAAAATTGCCCAGACGGTTGGTCTCACCTTAAACCACCTCCGGGTCAAGGTTCACCGCCTCCAAAACCGACTCGAAGCCTGCATTGAAAACTGCCTCAAGAATGAAGAATGAAGAGCAAGTGGTGAGTGGTGAGTGGTTAGGGACTGTAAAAAATCAACTTCCCGTTTTCGCTTGGAAATCAGGCATTTGGATTGAGCATCCTGAAAGGCTGCCGTTCGGATAGCCGGTCGGTTGCGAGGTTTTGGGAGCTACCACCGGTAGAGAGGCACGTTCCCGAATGCTCCTTCCGCTGCTGCCCGCACCCCGCATGGGGAACTGCAACGCTTCGCGGTGCAAAACCGAAAACCAACACGTGACAGGGTACCCGTGATTCAAGAACTTATTTTTTAACGATTCCTTAGTGAATGGTTCTACTTCGAAAGTATTGATTTCTAACCACTAACCACTAGCCACTATTAGCCTTCCCGAAGCGCCTCAATCGGGTTGATTCTCAGGGCTCTCAGGGAGGGCACCACACAGGCCATCACGGCAACCAGCGCCAGAACCAGCGTGACACCGATCAGAACGGCTGGATCACTCGGGTTGACCCCAAAGATGACCGATTCCAGCAGGCGGGTCGCAAAATACGCCAGCGTCAGACCGATGACCACTCCGAGGGCAATCAATTTGATCCCTTGACCCAACACCAGGTGGAAGACATCGGCTGGTTTGGCTCCCAGCGCCATCCGGATTCCAAACTCCTGAAAGCGCTGCACCACCGAAATTGAAAGCACCCCGTAAATCCCAATCGAACTCAGCAGCAGGGCCACCGCCGCAAAGGCACCGAGCACCCAGGTTGAAAGGCGCTGATTGATCAATGACTTGGCGACAACTGAATCCATGGTTCTGATTTTGTAGATTGGCAACTGTGGATCAACCCTGTGAATGGCGCTTTTGATGGCTTCGATTTGTGACAGTGGGTCACTGGCGGTTCGAACCATAAAATTCGCTCGACCCACCGGGACCTGGGCCACGGGCATATAATATTGGCCGCGTTCGATGTCATTGAGGCTGCGGTTTTTGATCTGCCCGACCACACCCACGATTTCCCGCCAGATGGGATTGTCATCGTTTTCCTGGCGATGGAAACGTTTCCCGATTGGGTTTTCGTTTGGCCAGTACCGGCGCGCCAGGACTTCATCAATTACCACAACCAGCTTTGAATCTGCCCTGTCTTGTTCGGTAAATCCCCGGCCTTGTTTGATGGGAATGCCCATCGTTTGAAAATAATTGGGCGTGACCGAGAAATATTCGCCGGTTGGACCGGCGTCACCTGGGTCAACCTGATAATTTTCAATCGTGATGGTATTGGTTGACGACGATCCGCTGAGCGGCATGTCGGTCACCACGTCCACGTTTTGAATTCCGGGAAGCTGCCGAATGGCGTGAGTTGAGTTTTGGAAAAAGGCCGCCTTTTTGGCTTTGGAGTCATACAGCTTATCCGGCAACGACACCTCCAGGGTCAACAAATTGCCGGTTTGAAATCCCGGATTCACCGACAGCAAATGATACAAACTGACCAGCAGCAGCCCGGACCCAGCCATCAATGTCACCGCCAGGGCAATCTGAGTGACAGCCAGGCCATTGCGGAACACATTCCACACCCGATCATGGGTGATGGTTCGTCCCTGTGAGCGGAGGTATTCGGTGAGAGGTTTAGATCCCGCCCGAATGGCCGGGGCAATGCCGCACAAACAGCCAGTGAGAATCGTGATGCTGATTCCAAAGAAAGCCACCACCCAGTTGAATGAAATGTCGTGGATACGTGGCACATTGGGTAAATCCGCCGATTGAATGGTTTCCGTCAAAACCCAGGCGAACCCCAATCCCGCCAATCCGCTGATGATCGAAAGCATCAACGCCTCGGTCAGCAACTGCTGAATAATCCGCCATTTACCGGCACCAAGCGCCATCCGGACGGCAATTTCCGACTGCCGCTGGCCGATTTTCACCAAAATCAAATTGGCAATGTTGGCACAGGCAATCAAGAGCACCAGTCCGACAGCCGAAAATAAAATGGTCAGCAAAGGGCGGACCTCGCTGGTGATTTCTTCCTGGATTTGGCGAACTTTGATTTCAAGCCCGGTTTCGGTGCCGTGGGTCCAATCGAGCCGCTGATGAATACCGCGAATGAGCCCATCCACTTCCGCATGAGCCTGAGCCAGCGTCACTCCGGGTTTGAGCCGGGCATACATGTCCAGGTATTCGCTTCCACGATTGGTATCACCTAATCGCTCGGGCAGGAGTTGAAATGGCACCCACATTTCGGCGGTTTCTTCATTTCCATAATACCGTCCCCAGCTAAATCCCGGCGGCATGACACCAACCACGGTGTAGGGCTGGGCGTTGCAGTTGATTGTTTTTCCAAGCAGTGTCGGATCACCTGCAAACTGCCGTTTCCAGAAAGAATGGCTCAGAATAACCACCAGCGGGGCGCCAGCCTGTTCTTCTTCCGGCACAAAGGCCCGCCCGAGCACTGGTTGGGCCCCAATAGTTTGAAAGAAATTGGACGAGACCTGCAGACCAAACACCCTGGAGGGCTCGCCGTCACCGACGAGATTGGCATTCCAGGGAACCGTGCCAGCAACTGAGTCAAACGACTGGCACTGGTTCCGGATGTCCACAAAATTCGGCGGCGAATTGGCCCCGCGCATGTGCATACGGTGATAATACTGATAGATCGTGACCACCCGGGCCGGTTCGTTGACGGCCAGCGGTTTAAACACAATGCCATACAAGACACTGAACAAAGCAGTATTGGCCCCAATACCAAGTGCCAGCGTCAGAATAATCAAAATTGAAAACGCGGGTTTCTTGATCAGCAGTCGAAAGCTGTACTTAACATCTTGGACAATAGTACGCATAGGATTTTGGTGGATTCAGACATGAGATTACCCACACATGTGGAAGAGCGGACCGGAATACATCTTGAGGAGTTGCACAAAAACCAGCGCAAAGGCCGTGCCATAGCCAGAATTTGCCTCAACCACTGATTTTGCTTTTATTTGTAAGGTTTTGTCTGACAGGCTAAACTATGTTTTCTGCTCCAGTTCTCATCTCTTTACTCTCTTTGCCTGTCTGATATCCCTGGTGATTCAAAATCGGTTTGACTCATCACTGACACCTTGAGCCCGGCAACCTTGTTCGGTAATGAACACTGACTTTTTCAAAAATGAACAATCCGGAAGGGCGAGTGGGCTGTCAATTCGGCCCTTCTGGAACGAGTGAGTCATCATGAAGCACGTTGATTACTGGATAGTTTTTGGCCTTGGAGTCGCCATGACGCTCGGATCTGCGTTTCACTGGCTGGCCTATAGCCTGACTGAAACCCTGGGGTTTGTGACTGGGGCCGCCTGTGTTTATCTGGTCGTCAAAGAACACATCTGGAATTTTCCAATCGGTATCGCCAATAACCTTTTCTTTCTGGTGCTCTTTGGGCAGGCACGGCTCTATGGAGATGCCGGGCTTCAGGTTGTATTTATGCTCTTGGGGATCCAAGGATGGTATGTGTGGCTCTATGGCGGGAAAAATCGCACCCACCGTCAGATTGCCCACGCCACGCCGCAAATGCTGGGGCTGGTGACCGGGTTTGTCCTGTTTGGCACCTATGGATTAACCCAAATCTTGCACCGGGTGAGTGGGGCGGCGCCGCTTCTGGATGCCTTTACCACGGTGCTGAGCCTGGCCGCCCAGTATTTGCTCAACTGTAAATTGATTGAAAACTGGTATGTCTGGATCCTGGCAAATATCATTTATATCTACCTGTACCTCCATCGTGGGTTGCAATTAACCGCCATTTTGTACTTTGTTTTCCTGTGTCTGTGTATTGCCGGTCTGATGAACTGGACACAAACCTTTAAAAAACAATCCGGAACACTCACATGCCAGTCCGTGGATTAGTCATCGGGAAATTTTACCCGCCGCATCGTGGGCACAAATTTTTGATTGACACTGCCTGTGCCCAATCCGACCAGGTGACGGTTCTCATTTGCCGTCGCCCTGACGAAATACCGCCCACCGAGCAACGGGCAGCGTGGCTACGGGAAATCCACCCTACGGTCCAGGTTTTGATGATTGAAGACACGGTTGATTCAGATGATTCCGAAGGCTGGGCCAGATACACCATCGAGTTTCTTGGCTGGTCGCCCGATGTGGTATTTACGTCTGAAAATTACGGCGAACGGTATGCCCATTTTCTCAAGTGTCGGCACATGCTGGTGGATCAAGCCCGGATTCGGGTGCCGATTTCGGGAACCAAAGTGAGATCCAATCCACTCAAGTACTGGGATTTTCTGGAACCACCGGTTCGAGCCTTCTACGCCCGGCGGGTGTGCCTCGTCGGTGCCGAATCAACCGGAAAAACAACCCTGGCCGCACAACTGGCCGAACAGTTTCAAACCGTCTGGGTGCCGGAATATGGCCGTGAATATTCAGAATGGAAGCTTGACCAGGAAGGCGGTTATCACTGGCAATCAGACGAATTTTCCCACATCGCCCGAAAACAGTGCGACCGTGAAACTGCTGCCGCCCGTCAGGCCAATCGGGTCCTGATGTGCGACACCGATGCCTTTGCCACCAGCATCTGGCATCGGCGCTATCTGGGGGTTCCTTCATCCGAGGTGGAAGCAATTGCCGCCGCCCACCGCCGCCCTGATTTGTACCTGGTGCCGGACGTCAACACGCCGTTTGTGCAGGACGGAACCCGTGACGGAGAGGGCATCCGGCACTGGATGCACACTGAATTTCTCTCTGAATTAACCCGCCAGGCACGTCCGTTTCAGGTGCTTACCGGATCATTTCATGAGCGGTTTGACCAGGCTAAATCCTTGATTGATGGTCTTTTGGGAAACGGAGGATGCAATGATTGAACCAGTTGATATTCCCACCCGAGAAACAACCAGTTTTCTGGCCGCACACCTGCCGCGCGAAGCCACCGTGCTTGAAGTTGGGTGTGGGAAAGGGCACGTCGCCAGAGCGTTGCATCAACTCGGCTATCACGTTACGGCTCTGGATTCAGACGTGGTCTCGCTCGATGAGGTCCGCCGCTGGGGAATCAAAACCCAGCTTGCCGTCTGGCCGGCATATCAAGGGGAAAAAGTTGATGCAATTGCCTTTACCCGATCTCTGCACCACATTCACCCACTTGACGACGCACTGCGCCGGGTGCAGGAAGTCCTCAAACCAAAAGGACGGCTTTTGATTGAAGACTTCGCCTTTGGTGAGGCCGATGTGGATACGATCCACTGGTTCGTCAAGAAATTGCGGTGTGAAACCATTCACCGATGGATCAATTTGAATTCCGGAGAATTTGTCACGACGTTGCTTGAAGCCAGCGACCCGATTGCCGCCTGGCACCACGACCACAGCCACCACATTCATCCCATCCAGACCATGACGAAGGCTGTTGCCGACCGTTTTCATCTCAAGTCAACTCTGGCCGTGCCTTATCTGTACCGGTATCTGATACCGGTCCTGCCACCGACTCAGATAGCGGCGGCTCTGGTTGAGGAACTTTTTCACGCCGAAGCCAGGGCGGCGGAGATGGGGAAAATTTCCTTGATTGGCCGCCGAATCGTGGCCCATTTTTGACCAGGGTGAACGATAGAAGTGAAGGGTTAAGCACGAGAGTAAGGAAAATTTCCTTGATTGACCAAGGGGTAGTTGCCTTGCATCGGTAATTCCTTTTAATATGCAGCCTCAATTCGTTTTGGCTCTAGTCCCTGTTTGCTCCCTTCTCACGCTTTTATCTGGTCTCGATGAAATCTCCATTGAAAAGGAGTTCCCCTTTGGTATCCAAACCGGCAACTGGTTTGGTTGTCCTGGACACTACTCTGACCGAAATCAGGTCAAGATTATTCGGTAAGGGACTGGCCTTCCAGTTTGCCCCAGGGCAATGCCCTGACTTCGAATGCTGGCGAATTAAGGCAGACTTCCAGGGAAGAACACTGCCATCATCCTGGGAACTGAACTCTGGGTCCCAGTTTTTTCAATAGTTTGCTCCAACTCTCAACCTCTTATATTTCTACTGACTAAGGAGAATTCTTCTATGGCAAATGTAAACGAATGTTTAAATGAAGCCTTACAAATTGATGGTTCGCTCGCCGTTGCGTTAGGCGATTGGAAAAGCGGCATGTGCTTAGGCGCCAATGGTGCCAATACGGCAGCCTACCCGGCTTCAAAACTTGAATTAGCAATTGCGGGGAATACCGAAGTGATTCGGGCAAAGAAAACAGCCGCCCAATCGCTTGGTCTTAATGACCATATTGAGGACATTTTGATTACCCTCAAGACTCAATATCATTTGATTCGAATGGTCGAAGCTCATCCATCGCTGTTCTTTTACCTGGTTTTAGACCGCAACAAATCAAATCTGGCCATGGCCCGGCTGAAGCTGGCACAAATCGAGCAGAAAATTTCCATCTAAAGCTGAAAAAACCAGGGCTGAGAAAACCAGCTCTCAGCCCTGGTTTTTCAGCCCCAAATCCTCACACCCCAAACTTGTGCAACAAGCCTGAGATTTCATACCGGGCCATAGCGAGGTTGCCGCGCTGTTTATCAATGATGACCAGAATGAATACCTCTGGATGGGTTGGTAAGATCCGAATAAGTTGAAAATCGTCTCCTGAAGTAAACAACATATCCTCAACAATGCCATCGGTTTCCAGTATTCTGATTGACTGCACCCCAACCTTCACAATTTTGCTATATTCCCCACACATTTCCTCCTGATCGAACAATTGGCTAATAGTGCGAATCCCCAGAGTGGTTCCCTTTTTCCAGTTTGCCAGTCCCAGTCCCCTTAGACCGTCAATCCTTCTGAGTCCATCGAGCAGATCATTGATCCAGGGATAGGATTGTGCGTCAGTGTTCTGATTGCCCTCCATTGCTGGCTGAGGGGGTGTTTCCGGTGCGGGTGGCTCGTCATTTGAAAGATCCCGCAATAATTGGGTGAGCGTGCGGGTAATGACCCGGTCTTTTTTCTTACACACATTTTCTAAGGTGATTTCTTCCGGGTGCCAGTTCAAAATCTCAAACAGGGCCTGCTCGCCCCGGCGGAGTTCATGTTCGGCATTGACCAGTTCACCGGCTTTGAAATAAATCGTCCCAACTCGTTGTTCTGAAATCACCCGCAGGGTGCAGGTTTTGCTCTCAGTTTCAAGAATTTTCAGAAACGTCGCCAGGGTAATTCCTTTGAGATTGCCTCGCACTCGCCGGTTGAGTCCTTCCTGCCTGAGAAAACATTCTTTAATCGTATCGGCCAGCACCTGAGTATCAATTGGTTTTTCAATCCACCCGACCGCCCCAAACGCCGATACCTGTTGTTCAATATCCGGAGTCCCAAACGCGGTCATCACCACGACCGGGATATTGATTTGTTTGTTCAGCATATAAACCAGGAGCTGAAACCCGTCCATGAGCGGCATTTTGAGGTCGGTCACGACCAGATCAACGTCTTCCGTATGCAGGGTGATAATTGCCTCTGAGCCATCTTCGGCGGTGAGGACTTTCAGATCTTCAAAGTAAGAGGGCAGGACGTCGGCCAGACTGCTTAAAAACAATCGTTCATCATCAACGATTAGAACTGTTTTCATAGTGTTTTCCATTGGTTAAGTGAGTAGTGGGTGCAGGATGGACCAGTTTTCATGATGCAGGTGAAAAACTCAAGCCAACTGTGGTGCCAACACTTGGCCGGCTGGTGACGCTGATGGTGCCGTTCATGCGCGTCACCATCCGTTTGGTAATCACCAGCCCCAGCCCGGTGCCGTGCGGTTTGGATGTGTGAAACGGCTTAAAGAGATTGAGCACCTGCTCTTCGATCATGCCCACCCCATTATCCTCGATTTCAATCCAAACCCGTTTGTCTTTGACGAATGCGGAAATTTTGATTTTTGGGTCTTCCGAACCATCCAGGGCATCGGCTGAATTTGAAAACAGATTCATCAGAATCTGATGCAGGGCACGTTGATCAATTTTGACAAATGGCAGGTTCGGTGCAAAGTATCGCTCAAGCAAAATACCCCGCCGGCCAAAATCATCAGTTACCAGGGCAAAGAATTTTTGAATAAACTGAGTCAGATCAACCCGCTCCAGTTGTGGATTTTCATGCATGCTAAAGGTTCGCAAGGTACGCAGCAGGTACTCGACCCGCGAGACCTCTGACAGTGCCCGGT
The DNA here is from genome assembly GCA_016208495.1 of Acidobacteriota bacterium. NCBI lineage: Bacteria > Pseudomonadati > Acidobacteriota > Acidobacteriota bacterium. The sequence goes on from JACQXX010000081.1 coordinate 22,400, forward strand.
CAACATATTTACTCACGGTTTCCGGCTGACATTGACCATTATTGATTTTGAGAAACGTCAGAGCGGTTTTGACCGAATTAATCGGATTTCCCATCTCGTGGCGGATTCCCGAAAAGATATATCCCACGTTGTCCATCATATTGACCGCTTCGGCAATTGACTCCAGGCGGCGTTTTTCGGTCACGTCACGGCCAACGGCCACATAATTGATGACTTCGCCCTGGCCAGAGCGAATCGGTGAAATCGTGGCCTCGACGACGCACAACTGGCCGCCTTTGGTCACGGCCTGATAATCACCCTGCCACCACCGACCTTTCATCACCGAGCGGATAATTTTCAACAGGATTTTGTCATCAGTCGGTTTAAAGAACTGGGTGTGAAATTGCTGATTGATGATTTCGGACTCGGTAAACCCGGTGATGGCCTCAAAGGCCGGGTTGACGTATTCGACAATGCCTTGAGCATTAAAGATCATGATCGCTTCGGCGGCCTGCTCAATTGCCGTCAAGAGCAGTCGCATCTCCATTTCAGCTCGTTTGCGGGCCGTAATGTCTTCGATAATATGTACCCAGCCAGCCCCGATTTCACGTTCGGGCGAAATCCAGTAGCTGCGAACTTCAAACCATTGGCCGGCAAACCCGGTTAACTGGACTTCGCGGACCACCTGGGTTAATTCCGATGGCGGCCAGGCACCACAAAAATCCAAATCACCAATGGTCTGGTAGAAAAAGATTTCATCAATCAAGCGACCAATCAGGCGCGAGTAGGGAAGATCAAGGAGCCTGACCACGGCATTATTGCACCGCCGGATGCGCCCGCTCTGATCAACCAGCAAAATCATGTCGGAAATCGCATCCACGGTGGCAACCCATTCAATTTCAGCCTGCCGGATGCGTTCTTGAGATTGCCGATAGGTTTGGCGGAGGGCGTCTTCGGTCAGTCGTCGGAGGGTTATATCCTGGTGCATAACCACCAGCCGCGTCCCTATGGCAGGTGAGACCTCTGCGACCCTGGTCACCAGCAGACTATACCATCGTTGTCGGGTTGGGCTATGACAGGGGTATTCCAGGACAAATTCACGTTGTTTGCCAGTCAAGACATTCCGGATCCCGGTCACAACTAACGAGGCTTCCTCCGCATTTTGCCCACAGGCGGAATCACACACCGCAAGGTAATTGACCCCGATCCCATAGTTTCCCACCATCTGATTGGCATCAGCAAAGTCCCGCCAGGCCGCATTAACTGATAAAATCGTGCCCTTTTCATCCAAAATGGCAATATGGGCTTTGAGGGCATCGAGGGTCTGCTGCAGGATTTGATGTGAGGTCCGGAGTGCCGCCTCAGCCTGTTTGCGTTCAGTAATGTCGCGAACAATAACCGTAAATTTGTCATAGTTGTCGGTTTGAAACCGGCTCATTGAAATTTCAGCCGGAAACGTCGAGCCATCTTGTCGAATCCCCTGGGATTCGAGCGGAATTCCAAAGTGAATCAACAATTTCGGGTCTTCGATTTCCAGCAGTTTCTGGATGGCAACTCCTCTGGGTTCTGATCCGGATAAGCCAAACATCCGTTCGGCAGCCGGGTTCAAAAATTCAACGGTGCCCTCCCAGGTAAAATTGATAATCGCATCAAGCGCGTGAAAGACAATCGAATGCATCCGCGCTTCGATATTATGCAACTGGACCTCAGCCTGACGGGCTTTGACCAGCCGCCGAACCCGATGCCGAAGCACAGTAAAGTGAATCGGTTTGATCAAAAAATCAGTGACTTCAGCCGCAAAGGCATTTTCCACGGCTGCTTCGTCAGCTAAAGCCGTCAGCATCAAAATTGGAATTTTTTCCGACCCTGGAAACTGTCTCAATCGCCGACAGGTCTCGATGCCATCGAGCCCAGGCATCATAATATCCAGCAAAACCAGGTCAGGTCGCATTTGCTGAAACAACATCAGGGCTTCTTCGCCGCTCCCAGCCAGAATGACCTTATAGCCTTCTCGTTCAAGCGTAATTTGGAGGAGCCGCTGAATTTGAAGGTCATCGTCCACGACCAGCACTAGCGGTTGTTGGGGCAAAGGTTGGGATATCGAAGATGGGGCGAACTCAGGCATAAAGGGTCGGATCCTTAGCCTTGGAAGACGGCAATGCTGGTTGATGATTCCTTCAGATATCAACCGTTTGGTTTGCGGTAAGAGTCTTAGAGACTGTTTGGAAATTCAGGGTTTGAACCTGCGAAGCGGGTGGAAGGCTCGTAGCCCAGGGTGAGTCTTCGAACCCTGGGACCACGTGCCGTTCCGAATTGAGCCTCCGAAGGAGGCGCCGGGAGTCTTCGATCACAGTTACCGACACCCGCTGCGCGGGTTAGAACCAGGGAGGGCTTGTTTCCCCGGACTCCGCTGCGCTCCATCCGGGGCTACGAGCCAGCCACCCGCTTCGCGGGCTCAAGAACGATTTTCTTTCAAATCAATATCTTACGGAAATTCCAGGAATTTCCAACGCACTATACCAAATGCTTGAGAAACTGACGCAGGGAAGGTTCGTGGAGCTTCGCTTCGGACTCACCCATGGCAATCGTGGCTTCGATCAGTTCGGGGCGAGTGTAATCCCACCGGTCAACCGGAGTGTCAGTGGTTGGCGCGATATATAACCGGGGTCCCTGAATTCCAAGGACGTTAACCGGATAGGGACGTGTCAAGAAAACGACAGTTTGTTGAATGGCAGTTTCTTGATCCAGTAAAAACGCGGGGGCGTTGTCAATAATGCCTCCATCCAGCAGCCGGTGACCACTAAATTTTCCGAGAGGTGTAAACGGGGGAGTGGCCGAAGATGCCAGAATCAAGTCGGCCAGTTCCGCAGGTGTCTGGCATTGCCGGGCATCATAGGCAAAGGGAGTAAACCCCAGATACCGGCCAAACGATGGATGGATCATTTCCTTGCGCATGGCTTTTTCGAGCGAATAGGCCGAAAGACCCAACATCACTGTTGCCAGGGCCGGGAGCCAGGGCAAAATTTTGGTGGTCAAAACCCAAATCGGAAAAGGTTGGTTCTGAACTCGATCTAATCCACCTTCAGCAAAGGCATGCAGCAGAGTATCGCGGTAAATTGGAGCATGGGGGGTTGGTCGTTCACCTTTGAGCAGATTTGACCAGACAAAATTTTTGACCACACCTTGGCGACGCTGCTTCCAGAATTCGCCGGCTTCGTGCTGGCGGCCACTTAAAATGAAAGTCACGACGCAGGCACCGGCGCTGCAGGCAGCCACGGCACCCACGTGTGGCCAGATGTGTGATCCCCACTGATTCATCAAGCCCAGTTGATAAAAGGCGCGGTTTCCACCGCCGGCAAAGGTCAGTCCGAGAGTTTTCATGGTGTGAAGAAATAGGAGTTGATTCAGGGGTCAGGGGTTCTTTCAAGGGATGAGGGATGAAGGATGAGGGATGAAAAATCCTCGGGCTTGGGGCTTGGGGCTTGGGGCTGAAGACTCGCAAGCTCGGGGCAACGGAAGGGATGAGGGATGAAAAAATCATCCTGTCACCCTGTCACCTTGTCACCCTGTCACCTTGTCATCCTGTCACCCTGTCATTCCTATCTGGCGGCGGAGACTTCTCGAATCCATCCGTCCCGGCGTGTTTTCCAACCTGAAGTGACCGAAGCCCACTTCATATTTGATTCAAGTTCAAGCAATAGCGAGGCGACCTGGCCCGATGTGGTGGCACGTTGACAATCAGCCACCCACGAATCACGACGTTTTCGCCAGCCGGCTTCCACCATTTCCCAGGTGACGTTTGATTCAAATTCAGCCAGCAAGGCACCTAACTTTTGCGCCGAGTTTGCCCGCTGGCATTCAACCAGCCACGAATCACGACGTTTTTTCCAACTCCCATAGACAGCGCCCCATTTGACATTCGTTTCAAGTTCGGTCATCAAGGATCCCAAACTGGCCTTGACCATTGGAGTCGAGGAAGTTGCTTCCGCAGCCGAAGTCTGGGAAAGCTGGGGCATTAGACCGGTTATCGAAATCGCTAAAACCAGAAGTACAATCAGTTTTTTCATTGAATTCTCCTCAATAGATACAGGTGAAATGACTTGAGACAAACTGGTGAAAATCAGTTGAACTAAACCGGCAGGAACCGGGCTGACGAATCTGTTGGCCGGGCGTGCAGATACCGGCCAGTTGTGGCAATACTTTCGTGGCCGAGCGTGGCTTGCACCAGATGGATTGGTGCGCCGCGATCTAATGCGTGTGACGCGTGGGCGTGCCGGAGCCAGTGTGGAGAGACGTTTCCTTCGATTCCCGCCCGTTTGGCCGCTGCCCGGACGATTAAGTAGACCATTGAGGTATCAAACTGGCGTTTAAAGCGCGACAGGAACACCGGCTGGTCCGGGGTTGCCTCGCCTTTCAAGCCAATCAATTCACGCCACGTGGTTGAGGAAAGCAAAATCGTCCGGGTTTTGCTCCCTTTGCCATACACGGTGATTTGACCGGCATCAGCCCGAGGCTGAACATCACGCCATTTGAGCCCGCAGACTTCACTCACTCTGAGCCCAGCCGCATACAGCAGGCGAATCAACCCCCGGTTGCGCTTATTTGGCTCAAGCGCAATCATTTGCAGGACATCGGCTTCGGGTAAAATTCGTTCGGTCAGGGTATCTTTCGCCGTTGGGACGCGCAACACCCGCCCCACGTCATATTGCAAATATCCGATTTTGTGCCCAAACGCGAGCAGCGATTTGACGCTTGACAGGACTCGGGCCAGCGACCTTGGAGATAGCGTGGTAAACGAATCGGAAAACTGTTGTAAATCCTGAAGTGAAGCCAGCGCCAGCGGCTTCTGGGTGAAGGCTCGAAACCGGTTGACATCCAATCGGTAGCAGCGCTGGGTGTGTGGGCTACGCCCATGCAACCACAATTCAACCAGTCGGTCGTCATCAAGCTGCTGGTCCGCCAGATGAGCCAGTTCTCCACCTCGAACCATTTTGGCCGCCACATTGATCAACGTGTCTTTATCCACAATACACACCTTTCTATTTTAAGGCTGGGAAAACCAGGGCTGAAGACCACGGGCTGAAGACCACGGGCTGAAGAAAGTGGGTTGAAGAATTGGCTTTGTTTCATCCCTCATCCTTCATCCCTCATCCCTTCAGTTGCCCTCAACTCTCAACCCCCAGCCCGATGTCTTCAGCCTAAAGTTTGCAATCACCAGGTAATGAAGTGGCGACCATTGTGCGCTACGTGAGCTTTGGAATTCAAGATAAATTTTTGGGGAAGAAAACTACTCGGACTTCTTTTTTGGTGGGAGTTTGGTGCTGACCGCCGCCAACAAGGCATCCATGCCAGATTTTGGACGGATCATCACGGTAAAATCTTGAATCAGGCCAGCGTCATTAAACCGAAGGATGTCAATGCCTTCAACCTCACGGTCACCGATGCGGGCGCGGAAAATCAAGCCAGTGGTACCATCCGGCGACTGGAGCTGGTCAGTGTAGCGGAAATCTTCAAAGACCTGGAGCAAGACCGTAAACAGACCGGCAATCGCCCGTTTGCCTTCAAAGGGTTGAAATGAAATTGGGCTATTCAAGACTGCGTCATCGGCCAGGGCGGCCAGCATCTGTTCCAGGCTATGTTGTTCAACGGCTTCACGAAAACGAACGGTTGTCATGTAAAATCCTCGATGTGTGTGGAGTGCGGCTCACTTGACGCCGCTTTCGGGTGTGCCCTGGTGCGGTCCAATATGAAACCGCATCCCGGTCAGTGGGCCATCAATATAAGTCAGAGGCCGATAGAAATAAAACCAGACCAGATTGTCCTTTGGAAAAATCACATAGGCGTGCTGGTTGCGTTCCCAAACCTCAGTATGACGGGCACGAAAAATCAGGTAGCTCCCAACATAGACCGTCAGGACCAGAATAAATAATGATAAACTGGTCATCAATGTTGGCTTTTTCATATTTCTCACCTTGCTTCCCAGAATCAGTATGACAAATTTCTCATCCGTGCGGCGGTTGCCGATTTATCTGGTGCTCGATTGTTCCGAATCAATGGCCGGCCCAGCTATTGAAGCAGTGGAAACCGGCATTTCAACCCTGGTTTCAGAACTGGCTTCAAATCCGATGGCGGTTGAAACGGCCCATTTAAGCCTGATTACCTTTTCACGGAAAGCCCGGCAGGTGCTGCCATTGACTGAAATTCTCGCGTTCCAGGCGCCACATTTCATAGTTCGGCCTGGAACAGCACTGGGTGAAGCTTTACATCTGCTGCTGGTCTGTGTCCAGCGCGAAGTTCGGCTTCCGACACCGACACAGAAAGGTGATTATCGCCCGCTGGTCTTTCTGCTGACCGATGGCCAGCCGACCGATGCCTGGGAGTCAGCCGCTGATGCGATCCGACACGCCAGCCACCCGGCCTTTTCCACCGTTTGCGCCATCGGCTGTGGCGATGATGTTGATATCGAGGTCCTCTTTCGCCTCACGGATACGGTTTTGCTGATGCAAGATTTTTCACCAGTGAACATCCGCAAACTGTTTTCCTGGATGACGGCTTCGGTGACCACGATGAGCCGAACGATTGGTCTTGGGCATACCGGGACTGGGCTTTCCTTGGCTCCCTTTTCCTGGGGGCAGCTTGAAATGCCGCCCCGAGCTTATTCAAGTCGGCCTGAGCATCCGCGTCAGGTCTTTTTACACGCCCGGTGCAGTCAAACCGGCCAGCCGTATCTGCTTCGATTTGGGCGAGATGAGCAGGATGAAGTCTATAATGCGCTGGCGGCGCATCGTCTCGAAGTGTTTGAGGAGGATGACGAAATCCTGTTGCCACCCATCAATTCCGCATTGTTGCGCGGATGCCCCGCCTGCCCCTATTGTTCAAACCCAATTGCCGCCCAATGTGCCTGTGGAGCGCTGTTTTGCGACCATCCGGACAATGAAATCAGTACTTGCCCAACCTGCCATCTCCAGCTCAGGTTTGCGGACGAGCCCGTGAATTTCAATATTCGACAAACACAAGGGTAATACCAGTTAGGGTTCGGGGTTCAGGGTTCAGGGTTCAGGAAAACACAATCATTTCAGTGATTTAGCCTTTTGATAAATCAAGAATATGATTGCAGGATGGTGTCATCGTCCACTCTTGAGGGTGGCTAATCGAGCAGTTCCAGATCGGCGTTTTCGATGCCTTCGCGCAGAAAATCTTCATCTTCGAGCGCCTGTTCAAGCAGGCTGCCGAGTTGCTCCAATGCTTTCTGGCTTCGGCTCACGGCGGCCACCATTGAGCTTTCCGGATCAAACTCAATGGTGTCAACCAGTTCAGGGGCATGAAGCCGGATCAAGGCATCCAGCACGGCATGCCAGGCATATCCGCCGCCCTCCATGTCATATTCGTTAAAAACAGCTTCACTCTGGTCAAACTCGGAGAAGATCAGACTGAATTTGTCTGCATCGTGTTCAATGATTTGGTAAATGGCCATGGTATCAGGTGTTCCTCAGTCGCTATTGCACCACGTCAGAATTCCACTGCCTTCGCCAAACCCAAAAATCGGAAAGTGTTCGGGTGGGATTGGCAAATGCTGAAAATCTGTGACTCGCCACGTGGCACCGCTGGCTGTCGTTGCGATTGTTCCATCAAAAGTCGCAGGTTGCTCAGGGGGTTGATTTGACACCTTGACATATACCCAAGCTTCGACCGATTCATCAAGCTGAGTTCGGTCAACTTTCATTTTTTTAGGGTTCAGGGTTCGGGGTTCAGGGTTCAGCATCTGGTCAAGGGTTAACAAACTTACCAAATGATGCCGCCACAGGTTGATAACAAGAACAACCAGAGTCCCAGGTTGACCAGAACCGTCAAAAAGATGATTGATCGAATTATATTTTCCTGAGTGAGTTTTTCATTGTTTGCCTTGGCGCGAGTTTGGGCTCTTACGATTCCTCGTTCGCTGATAAAAAGTGCCACAATGAATGAAACAGGAACGACAGCTACCGATAACCCAAGAATGATAGTGCAGCAATTCCCGGTGAGTCTGTAAATGAAGAAAAGAAAGGAAAAAGGAAAAAGAGTTTCCGCGCTGAGAAGAGAAAAGAGAAAAGAGGGAGGAAGGGGAAAAAAGAGCAAGCGGGAAAGTAGGGGTGAGGAGGGCCGAAA